>NZ_JBHWEN010000021.1:0-142920 GCF_042734215.1 Kitasatospora sp. NPDC059673
AGGTCGTCGCCGTGAAGAGCGACGCGACCCGGCGCGGGGCCGTCCTCGTGCTCGTACGGGACGACGGCTCCGCCCGCCGGCGAGGCGTCAGCTCGTCAACTCACTTCACCAGCGAGGGCTTCGGGCCGACGCTGAGCCGGTCGTTCGCCTCGTCCCGGTCGACCAGGACGGTGTCCCCGTCGTGGACGCGGCCGGAGAGGATCTCCTTGGCCAGCTGGTCGCCGATCGCGGACTGCACCAGGCGGCGCAGCGGGCGGGCGCCGTACGCCGGGTCGTAGCCGGTGAGTGACAGCCAGTCGCGGGCGGCCGGGGTGACGTCCAGGGTGAGCCGGCGCTCGTGCAGGCGGCGGGCCAGCGCGGCGACCTGGAGGTCGACGATCCGGCTGAGCTCGGCGGTGCCCAGCGGGTCGAAGACCACGATGTCGTCCAGCCGGTTGAGGAACTCCGGCTTGAACGCCTGCCGGACGGTCTCCAGCACCAGCTCCTTCTTGCGCTCCTGGGGGGTGGCCGGGTCGACCAGGTAGGGCGAGCCGAGGTTGGAGGTGAGGATCAGGATGGTGTTGCGGAAATCCACCGTGCGGCCCTGGCCGTCGGTGAGGCGGCCGTCGTCCAGCACCTGGAGCAGTACGTCGAACACCTCCGGGTGGGCCTTCTCCACCTCGTCCAGCAGCACCACGCTGTAGGGGCGGCGGCGGACTGCCTCAGTGAGCTGGCCGCCCTCCTCGTAGCCGACGTACCCGGGAGGGGCGCCGACCAGGCGGGAGACGGAGTGCTTCTCGCCGTACTCGCTCATGTCGATCCGGACCATCGCCCGCTCGTCGTCGAACAGGAAGTCGGCGAGCGCCTTGGCCAGTTCGGTCTTGCCGACGCCGGTCGGGCCGAGGAACAGGAACGAGCCGGTCGGGCGGTCCGGGTCGGCGATGCCGGAGCGGGTGCGGCGCACCGCGTCGGACACCGCCTGGACGGCCTCCCGCTGGCCGATCAGGCGCCTGCCCAACTCGTCCTCCATGCGCAGGAGTTTGGCGCTCTCGCCCTCCAGCAGTCGGCCGGCCGGAATGCCCGTCCAGGAGGAGACCACGTCGGCCACGTCGTCCGGGCCGACCTGCTCCTTGACCATGGTGGTGTTCGGCTCGTCCGCCGCGCGCTCCTGAGCCTCCGCCAACTCGCGCTCGGCGGCCGGGATTTCGGCGTACATCAGCTTGGAAGCGCGCTCGAAGTCGCCGTCGCGCTGGGCGCGGTCGAGGGAGCCGCGCAGGTCGTCGAGGCGCTCCTTGAGCTCGCCGACCCGGTTCAGCGACTTCTTCTCCTGCTCCCAGCGGGCGTTGAGGGTGCTGAGCTGCTCCTGCTTGTCCGCCAGGTCGCGGCGGAGCCGGCCGAGCCGCTCGACGGAGGCCGGGTCGGACTCCTTGTCCAGCGCCAGCTCCTCCATCCGCAGCCGGTCCACGGCGCGCTGGAGCTCGTCGATCTCGACCGGGGAGGAGTCGATCTCCATCCGCAGCCGGGACGCCGACTCGTCGACCAGGTCGATCGCCTTGTCGGGCAGGAAACGGGAGGTGATGTACCGGTTGGACAGGGTGGCGGCGGCGACCAGAGCGGCGTCGGTGATCTCCACCTTGTGGTGCGCCTCGTAACGGCCCTTGAGCCCGCGCAGGATGGCGATGGTGTCCTCGACGGTGGGCTCGCCGACCAGCACCTGCTGGAAACGGCGCTCCAGGGCCGGGTCCTTCTCGATCCGCTCGCGGTACTCGTCCAGCGTGGTGGCACCGACCATGCGCAGCTCGCCGCGGGCCAGCATCGGCTTGAGCATGTTGCCCGCGTCCATCGAGGAGTCGCCGCCGGCGCCCGCGCCGACCATGGTGTGCAGCTCGTCGATGAAGGTGATGACCTGGCCGTCGGAGTCCTTGATGTCGTTCAGGACGGCCTTCAGCCGCTCCTCGAACTCGCCGCGGAACTTGGCGCCCGCGACCATCGCCGCCAGGTCGAGCGCGACCAGGCGCTTGCCGCGCAGCGACTCCGGCACGTCACCGGCGACGATGCGCTGCGCCAGGCCCTCGACCACGGCGGTCTTGCCGACGCCGGGCTCGCCGATCAGCACCGGGTTGTTCTTGGTGCGGCGGGAGAGCACCTGCACCACCCGGCGGATCTCCTGGTCGCGGCCGATCACCGGGTCGAGCTTGCCGTCCCGGGCGGCCTGGGTGAGGTCGGAGCCGTACTTCTCCAGCGCCTTGTAGGTGCCCTCCGGGTCCGGTGAGGTGACCCGGGCGCTGCCCCGGACGTCCTTGAACGCGGCGAGCAGGGCCTTCGGGGTGGCGCCGTGCTGCTTCAGCAGGTCGGCGACCGCGCCGCCCTCGGCGGCCAGGCCGACCATCAGGTGCTCGGTGGAGACGTACTGGTCGTCCAGATCGGCGGCGCGCTTGCCGGCCTCCTCCAGCACCGCGAGGGTGTCCCGGGCGAGCTGGGGGGCGGCCACCGTGGAGCCCTGGGCGGCGGGCAGCGCGGCGGCCTGCCGGCGGGCCTCGGCGGCGATCGGCGCCGCGTCCGCCGCGACGGCCTTGAGCAGCGGGCGGGCCAGGCCCTCCGGCTGGTCGAGCAGCGCCAGCAGGATGTGCACCGGCTTGACGTCGGGGTTCCCCGCGGCGCCGGCCTGGCGGATGGCGGAGGACAGGGCCTCCTGCGTCTTGCTGGTGAACTTACTGGCGTCCACTGCGGGCATACCCCTCTCGTCTTCGGGACCTCGGCCTCGTGACCAAGTCTGCTGACTACAGCATGCACTAAGTTGAGTCTATTCCGCTCAACTTTTTTTCGGAGCCTGCCCGGCCGCCGCCCCGCGGGTCAGCCCGAGCAGCAGCCGGGCCGGCCCGGCCGGGCGCTGACCGGCGGGCCAGACCGCGCGCAGCGGGCGCTGCAGATCCAGCCCGGCCAGCGGGACGGCGACCAGCCGGCGGGTGGCCAGCTCCTCGGTGACGGCCAGCTCGCTCAGGCAGACCGGGCCGGCGCCGGTCATCGCGGCGGCCTTCAGCGCCGTCGAGGAGGCCAGCTCCAGCCGGGGCGCGGCCGGCCCGCCGTACGGGGCGAGGGCCTCCTCCAGCACCTCCCGGGTGCCGGAGCCGACCTCGCGCAGCACCAGCGGGGTGGCGGCCAGCTCGGGGCCGGTGACGGGGGTGCGGCGGCGGGCCCAGCGGTGCTCGGGGGAGACCACCACCACCAGCCGGTCCGCGGCGACCACCGCGCCGGACAGGCCGGGCGGGGTGGAGGTGCCCTCGACGAAACCGAGGTCGGCCTCCCCGGCCAGCACCCGGGCGGCGACGTCCGCGGAGTTCGCGGTGCGCAGCGTGACGGCCGTGCCCGGGCTGGCCTCGTTCAGCGCCAGCAGCCAGCCGGGCATCAGGTACTCGGCGACGGTCAGGCTGGCCACCACCCGCAGCCGGGCGTCCCGGCGTTCGCGCAGCGCGTCGATCCCGGCGTCCAGCGCCTGGGCGGCCTCCACCACCTGCCGGGCCCACTCGACCACCAGCCGGCCCGCCTCGGTGGGCCGGGAGCCGCGCGGGGAGCGCTCCAGCAGGGCCACCCCGATCTGCCGTTCCATCCCCTTGATCCGGGCGCTGGCGGCGGGCTGGCTGACGCCCAGCTCGGCCGCGGCCCGGCCGACGCTGCCCAGCCGGGCCACCGCGAGCAGCAGCTCCAGGGCGCCGAGTTCCGGGACGTGCGGGGAGAGAGCCATAGGCCCAGGCTATGTCCTCATAGCGGAGCCCCCGCTACCGCCGCCCCACCCGCCCGGGGACGGTGGTGCCATGGCAACCCTCCTCGCGCCGAAGACCCGCCCGCACCCCCCCGGCCCGCCCGCGCTGTCCAAGCTCGGGCCCAACTGGTACGCCGCCGTGATGGGCACCGCGATCACCGGCAACGGCGCCGCCGCGCTGCCGATCGACCTGCCGGGCCGGCTCGTCCTCGCCGAGGCGGTGTGGACGCTGTCGCTGCTGCTGCTCGCCGTCCTGCTGGCGGCCCGCGCCGTGCACCTGGTGCGCCACCGCGAGCAGGCCCGCCGCACCCTGCTGGAGGAGCCGTCCGCCGCGGTGTTCTACGGCTGCCCGCCGATGGCGCTGCTGGCCGTCGGCTACGGCGCGCTGGCGGTCGGCGGGCCGGTGATCGGCGAGCGGGCCGGGCTGGCGCTGGACGTGCTGCTGTGGAGCGCCGGGACGCTGTACGCGCTCGTGGTGGCGGCCGGGCTGCCGTACCTGATGATCACCCGGCACCGGTTGTCCGCGCTGGAGGCCAACCCGACCTGGCTGCTGCCGGTGGTCGCCCCGATGGTGGCCGCCGCGCTCGGCCCCGCGCTGGTGCCGCACCTGCCGGAGGGGGCGGCCCGGCAGGCGCTGCTGTACGGGTGCGTGGCGATGTTCGGGGCCAGCCTGCTGGCCACGCTGGCGCTGCTGCCGGTGGTGTTCGGCGGGCTGGTGCACAGCAAGCTGCCCACGGTGGTGCTCACGCCGTCGCTGTTCCTGGTGCTCGGCCCGCTCGGCCAGTCCACCACCGCCGTCCACCAGTTCGCCGACGCGCTGCCGCTCGCGCTGCCGGGCGCCGGGCCGCAGGGGGCGGCGGTGGCCCGCGGCCTGGCGGAGGTCTACGGCGTCGCGGTGATGGGGTTCGCGCTGCTGTGGCTGGCCGTGGCGCTGGTCGCCAACCTGCGGGCGCTGCGCGCCGGGATGCCGTTCGCGATGACCTGGTGGGCGTTCACCTTCCCGGTCGGCACGCTCGTCACCGGCGCGTCCGCGCTGGCCCGGCACACCGGGTTCGGCGGCTTCACGGGGCTGGCCGCCGCGCTGTGGCTGCTGCTGTTCACCGCCTGGGCGGTGGCCTCGGTGCGCACCCTGGCGGGGCTGCGGGCCGGACGGCTCCCGTAGGGCCTGCCCGTCGAGGGCCCATTCGGGCCGGGTGATCCGGGTGCGGGCCATTCCGGATCGGTGGATTCGGCGAAGGATTGTGGAATTCTCGGCGACGGCAGTGACATTTCCGCGCTCCGTGACGCCACCGGCCCGGCGGCGTCGCGGAGCATGCCGAATGCCTGTTCGGGGAGGGGGGCAATGTCGAGAAATAGAGGATTTCGGTCACTCGATCGGGTGGTTTGCTGCAGGTTCCTGCACTTGCGGGAACCTGCAGCCGGAGAGCACTTGTTCGGCGTTCCCCGCGCTGTGAGGGTGTAGACACGCCAAGTCGTCCCGGGCCGCCGCAGCCCGAGCCGGCGACTTGCTCTTCGTGTGTGGGGGGCGACAGGTGCGTTCGTATCTGCGCAACGGGGGGAAGAGCACCGGCCCGGACGCCATGTGTGGTGATGGCCGACGGATCGGTATCGGTGAGGCGTTGCTGCTCCGCCTCGCCGAAAGCGCCTTGACGCTTGGCGTGACACGAGCGGGTCCTCCGGGTCCCGGGTGCCTTTGGCGCCCGCCCCGGGGGACACGCCCGTCTGCGGGGACTCCCGCCGCCGAGCCGGCCGGCCCTGCTGAGATCATCATCCGCAACGGAGGAAGACGGCAGGAGAGCTCGACGTGGCTGCGGACCACCCGAAGTCCGATCCGGACGACACACTCCCGGAGGACGACGCCTCCCGGCTGTACCTCGCCATCCTGAACGCCGGCGGTCGCATTCCGCTCGACGAGCCGGAACTGCCCGGCTCCGACTTCGCCCCCGAACGCCAACGCGCCCTGCTGGAGCAGCTGGTGGCCATCGGGCTGGTGATGCCCAACCGCATCGACGGGTGCTACGTCGCGGTCAGCCCGCGCGCCGTCGCCGAACGCCTCGGCGCCGACCTGCGCGCCCAGGCCACCCGGCTGCTGCTCGACGCCGACCGGCTGCCCACCGCCCTCGACCCGCTCGCCCGCGCCTACGACGCCGTCCCCCGGCCCGCCGACCGGGCCCGGCAGGCGGTCTACGTGGACGGCCAGGAGAGCATCCGGCTGCGGATCGCCCAGCTGATCTCCGACTGCCGGCTCGAACTGCTCAGTGCCCAGCCCGGCCTGCGCCCGCCCGCCGTCCTCGAACTCGCCCACACCCAGGACCAGTTGATGCTCCGCCGGGGCGGTACCATGCGCACCCTCTACCAGCCGGTCGCGCTCACCGAGGAGAGCGCCGTCCGGCACGCCACCGCGATGGCCGAGCAGGGCGCCCAACTGCGCGTCCTGGACGAGCCGTTCCTGCGCGTGATCGTCATCGACCGGCGGATCGCCGTGATCCCCGCCGCCGACGACCACAGCCGCGCCGCCTTCGTCGAGGACCCCGCCGCCATCGCCTACCTGGTGGCCGGCTTCGAACGCGACTGGGCCCGGGCCGACCAGGTCCACTGGAACAGCCTCGACGGCCGCACCCTCACCCGCACCGTCACCCACCGGGTCGGCCGGATGCTCGCCCAGGGCCTCACCCAGCGCGCCGTCGCCACCCGGCTCGGCCTGTCCGAACGCACCGTGGCCGGCCACATCTCCCGGCTGCGCGAACTGCACAACGCCCAAACCCTGTTCCAGCTCGGCTGGTTGATGAGAGGCGGCGGACGTGGCTGACCCCGCCCCCGGACCTCCACCGGTCGACGACCTCGCCCAACGCCTCTACCTGAAGATCCTCGACGCCGGCGGCCGGATCGCCGCCGACCGGATCACCGACCCGCAGCGGCCCGCGCTCGCCGAACTGCTGCGCACCGGCCTGCTGGTCTCCGACGGCCTGGACGGCGCCTACCTGGCCGTCGATCCGCGCTTCGTCGCCGAGCGCCTCGGTGCCGGGATGAACACCGAGGCCGCCCGCCTGCTCAACCGCGCCGAATGCCTGCCCGGCCGCCTCGACCCGCTGATCACCGCCTACGAGAGCCACTCCCGCCCGATCGAACCCGCCGGCTGCGACATCCAGGTGATCGGCCGCGACCACATCCGGCGGCGGATCGCCCAACTCGCCGCCGACTGCCGCGAGGAGGCCCTCACCACCCAGCCCGGAGAGGTCCCCCCGGGCGTCCTGGACGCCTCGCTGCACCAGGAGCTCCCGGTGCTGCGGCGCGGCTGCCGGATCCGCGCCCTGTACCGGCCCGGCATGCTCGCCGACCCCGCCGCGATCCGCTACGCCGCCGCCTTCACCGAGGCCGGCGGCGAGATCCGGCTGCTCGACGAACCCTTCCAGCGCGCCATGGTCTTCGACCGCTGCACCGCCGTCGTCCCCGCCGCCGAGGACCACAGCCGGGCCGCGCTGATCCTCGACTCCGCCACCGTCGCGATGATCGTGGCCGGCTTCGAACGCGACTGGGGCCGCGCCGAACGCGTCCGCTGGGACCTGCTGCTGGACACCGCCCCCACCCGCACCGCCGCCGACCAGGTCGCCCGGCTGCTCGCCACCGGCCTCACCCAGCGCGCCATCGCCACCCGCCTCGGCCTGTCCGAACGCACCGTCGCCGCCCACATCTCCCGCCTGCGCGACCAGCACGGCGCCGACACCCTCTTCCAGCTCGGCTGGCTGATGCGCGGGGGCGAGGACCGTGACTGAACCGGACACCGTCCCCCCGACCGAGGCCGAACGGGCGCTCTACCTCGCTGTCCTGAGGGCCGGCCGGGTCTCGCTGCGCGAGGTGGTGGAACAGGACGCGCACGCGGCCGCCCGGCTGCTGGAGCTGGGGCTGCTGGAGCACTACGTGGTGGACGGCTGGGTGGCGGCCGTCAGCCCGCGCGTGGTCGGCACCCGGCTGGGCGCCACCCTGCGGGAGCACGGCACCGGCCTGCTCGCCCGGGCCGACCGGACGGCGGCCGGCTTCGACGAGCTGGCCGAGTCCTACGACGCCGCGCAGCGGCGCACCGAACCGGTCGCCGGGATCGCCCACCTGGCCAGCGTCCAGCAGGTCCGGCTCCGCCTGCTGGAGATCGAGGCCGCCTACCGGGAGGAGGGCCTGGCCGCCCAGCCGGGACCGCGCCCTCCCGAGTTCCTGGAGGACAGCTCCCGGCTGCACAAGGCGCTGGCCCGCGGAGCCGTCATCGACATCCTCTACCAGCCACTCACCCGGCACGCCCCGCACACCGTCGCCTACGCGGCCGAGGCCACCGGCTGGGGCGTGCGCCTGCGGGTCCTGGACGAGCCGTTCGCCCGAATGATGATCTTCGACCGGCGGGTGGCGGTCATCTCCGCGTCCACCGAGACCCTCGCCGCCGCCTTCATCGAGGACCCCGCCGTGGTGGACCACCTGGTCGCCGTCTTCCAGCGCGACTTCGCCCGCGCCGTCCGGGTCCCCTGGCGCGACCTGGCGGGCCAACAGCTCCCCGAAACCCCCCGCCGGATCGGCGAACTGCTCGCCACCGGCCTCACCCAGCGCGCCGTCGCCTCCCGCCTGGGCCTGTCCGAACGCACCGTCGCCGCCCACATCGCCCGCCTGCGCGAGCGCTACGACGCGGAGACGCTGTTCCAGCTCGGCTGGCTGATGCGGGACGGCGCGCGTGGCTGACCGGCTGCCGGACGAGCACGAGCGGGCGCTGTACCGCCACGTGCTGGAGCAGGGCGGGCAGGTGATGTTCCGTGAGGCGATGCAGCAGAACGCCGCCGCCACCCTGCGGCTGATCGAACTCGGCCTGCTGATCCATGACGCCGTCGACGAGTCGCTGAGCGCCGTCAACCCCCGTGCGCTGGCCGACCGGCTGAGCGCCGGCCTGCGGGAGGCGGCGATCCGCACGCTGGCGAGCTCGCAGCGGGCCCCGGCCCAGCTGGAGGACCTGGTGCACGCCTACGACCAGGCCCCGCGCCGCCCCGACCGGTCGCACGCGGTGGAGCGGGTGAACCACCGTCTGCAGATCCGGCACCGGATCATGCAGATCGAGTCCGAGATGCACGAGGAGACGATCGCCGCCCAGCCCGGCGGCGCCCGCCCGGTCGGGCAGATGCGGCAGGCCCTGACGCGTTCGCTGGACTTCCTGGCCCGGGGCATCGCCCTGCGCACCCTCTACCAGCCGGGCGCGCTCACCGATCCGCCGACCGCCGACTACGCCGCGACGGTCTCGGCCGCCGGCGAGCGGATCCGGGTCCTGGACGAGCCGTTCCGGAAGATGCTGATCTTCGACCGGCGGATCGCCATCATCAGCGCCTCACCGGACGACAACCAGGCCGCCTTCGTCGAGGACCCGGCCGTCCTGGCCACCCTGATCGACCTGTTCGAGCGGGACTGGACACGCGCCGCCCGGATCGACTGGCACGCCCTGGCCGGCCGCCCGCGCGGCACCGGCGTCCCGAAAGAGGTCGGCACCCTGCTCGCCCAGGGCCTCACCCAGCGCGCCATCGCCTCCCGGCTCGGCCTGTCGGAACGGACGGTGGCCGCCCACATCGCCCGGCTGCGCGAGCTCTACGATGCGGAGACCCTGTTCCAGCTCGGCTGGCAGCTGCGCGGAGCGCCTCAATGACCGATCGGAACCGACCGCCCGGGCGCCGCACCGGAGCGGCCCGGAAGGAGTGGGACCTGTGAGCGAGCCGAACGGAGCCGCCCTGCCGACCGGGCCCGAGCGGCGGCTGTACCAGCAGATCCTGGACCAGGGCGGCCGGGTGGCCTTCCGCGAGGCGGTCGAACAGGACTCGGCGGGGGTGCTGCGGCTGCTGGAACTCGGGCTGCTGGCGCACGACGTGGCCGACCAGTCGCTGACGGCGGTCAACCCCCGCACGGTCGGCGACCGGATCAGCGCCGAACTCCGCGCCGAGGGCACCCGGATGCTGCTGCGCGCCGAGGAGATGCCCGCCCTGCTGGAGGACCTCACCCGCGCCTACGACGCCACCCCGCGCCGCGCGGACCGCTCCAGCGTGGTGCAGCACGTCGAACGCACCGACCGGATCCGGGAGCGGGTGCGGGAGCTGGAGAGCGAGGCGGCCGAGGAGGTGCTCGCCCTGCACCCCGGCGGGATGCTCCCGGGCGACCTCCAGGCCGACTCCCTGGAGCGCGTCCGCTGCTTCCTGACCGGCGGCGCCGTGCTGCGCACGGTCTACGAGCCGGCCGCGCTGCTCGACGAGGCCACGGTGCGCTGGGCGGAGGCCGTCACCGGGTGGGGCGGACGGTTCCGCACGCTGAGCGAGCCGTTCAGCCGGATGACGATCTACGACCGCCGGGTCGCCGTCGTCCCGGCGGCGGCGGACAACTCCAGCGCCGCGCTGGTCGAGGACCCGGCGGTGGTCGCGTTCCTGGTCGCCGCCTTCGAGCGGGACTGGGAGCGGGCCGAGCGGGTCCGCTGGCGCTCGGCCGACCGCGAGTGCGAGAGCGTCGTCCCGGTCCACGAACAGGTCGGCCGCCTGCTCGCCCAGGGGCTGACGCAGCGTTCGATCGCCTCCCGCCTCGGCCTGTCGGAGCGGACCGTGGCGGGTCACATCTCCCGGCTGCGCGAACTGCACGACGCGGAGACGCTGTTCCAACTGGGCTGGCAGATGCGGGCGTCCGAAGGCCCGGCGGCGGGCTGACCGGCCGTCAGCCGGTGGCGATCTCCGGGGACCAGAAGCCGTACGGGCCGGCGTGCTCGCGGCGCGTCCGCGGGAACTGCTCGCCCGGTGCGGTCCAGAAGCCGCTGCGCAGCGACAGCGCCATGCCGGCCCAGTCCAGCGCGGTCTCCACGGTGTGGTGCAGCGCCTCCTGCGACCAGGTGTCGTCGAACACCAGCGGCAGCACGGGGGAGACCTGCTCGATGGTGGCGATCAGCGGGTTGTGGGTGATCGCCTCGTCCACCAGCAGCACGATCGGCTTGCGCAGCGCCGACGCCCAGCCCAGCTCCAGGCTGACCCCGGCGGACAGCGGGGCACCGACGTACGCGAACACCAGGTCCGCGCTCTGCATGGCCCGGAAGTCCGAGGGCACGCGCTGCTCCGGCGCCCGGCCGGCCACCGTCCACGCGTCGCTGTGGTGGGCGCTGTACACCGCGGCCCCGCTGCGCAGCAGCGTGCTCCGCAGGGTGGTCAGCCTGGTGCGGCTGGCCAGCGTCACCACGCTGTCCGCCGGCCCGGTCAGCCGCATCAGGGGTGCGGCGAGGAAGACCCGTGCGCGCCGCCCTTCGCTGCTCGCGGACGTCTGGTGCTGCAGTTCGGACTCTCTCATCTGTCAGCTCCGGGGACAGGCCGTCCGGATGATCGAGTGCCGGCGGCGGTGTGGTCAGTGGCTGCTCAAGCTGAAGCTTGGGGTGCATTGTTGAACTGGGAATTGATGGTGCATTGGCAAGTGTGGTCGGCTTGCCGGCCCATTGAGAGCGAACTGATCGTCCATCGTGACCTGCGGTTGCGTCCAGGGTTGTCCGGTGGCATGTGGATGCCTGGCAGCGAGATGACGCACCGGGGCAGCCTGGCCTCTTGGCGGAGTTGAGCGAACTGCGGCACTATTGGTGCCGATTGAGCCTCGAATTCGGTTCAACGACAAGAACGGGGACAGGGGAGGTTGTATGTCTCGCATGAGGCGTTTTGTCCGGAAGGCACTGATTCCGCTGGCAGTCGGCGCGGCGGTTCTGGCCGGTGTCGCGCTCAGCGGTTCCAACACGGGAACGGCGGCGGAAAACGGCGCCGTCGCGAAGGCGTCCACGGCGGCTTCCGCTCTGGACATCGGCTGGGCCTGAGTCATTCGGTGTGCTTGTGGCGTCCCGGACAGGGGACCGAGTCCGGCGGCCGATAAGGCCGTACGGATGCCGGGATGACCACAAGACCGGGGGCGCGTCCGATCACTCGCCCGGGAGCTGGGAGGCGGCCGACGCCTGGGCGAGTACGTAACCGAGCTGGAAGAGGGAGTCGACGTTGTAGTCCTCCCGCATTTCCGCGATATGGCGTGCCAGAGTTCGTTCGCTGATGCCGAGCCGTCGCGCTATGACGCGGTGGTTCGTGCCCGCCAGTAGCAGTTCGATAATGGTCTGGCGCAGCCGTGAAACCACCTGTTGGGGTACGGAGCGATCGCCGTCGAAGGTGAGCGCCCGGTTCCAACTCGGTTCGAAAACGGCGTCCGTGAGATAGGCGGCGATGGCCGGTTCGTGGATGAACGCCGCCAGGCCCATGTCGTCGCCCACCGGGATGACGGCGAGGCGGCGGTCGAGCACGATCAGCCGGCCGTACGGTTCGTCGAGCGTGCGGTACTGCCCGCCGGCCTTGGTCAGCTTGGCGACGTAATCGCGGGTGGGCTGATGGTAGCGGGTGCTCGCGTGGTAGATGGTGCGCATCGTGGTGCCGCGGCTCAGGCTGCTGAGATCGCGCTCGAAGGTGGCATCCAGCAATTCCGGCGGGCGGGGGCCACCGGGCTGGAGGGCGAGCGCCTCCTTCATTCCGGAATCGACGTACTGCTGGATCTTCTGATTGATGAGCACCTTCCCGCGGACGTACTCGATCGAGCCGCCGAGGTCGGCGGGCGAGTGGTACGCCTGGAAAAGGTCGTGGAATTCGGTCGGCAGGGAAATCGTCCGGGACAGCAGGTCCAAAGCCTGTCGTTGCCAGGTATTTGCCAAACCGGCGGCGAGCTGGGTCGGGTCGACTGCGATCAGATGGCCGGCCTCGGTGGTGTCCGGAACCAGCAGTCCGAGTCCGACGAGTTCGGCCAATGCCGCCGCTTCCACCGGGTCGGCGGCTGATTGCGGGTGCTGCCCGCCGGCCCGGACCACCCTCAGGTACAGGTCACGGGCTTCCGCGGTCAGGACCGTGGTCGTCCCCGCCGCCACGGAGCCGAATGGAGCCTTTCCACTCATTTGCGGCTCCTCGCCGTCGCTTCGATCACACCGGGGATCCTCCTTGTCAGGATTCCAGGCGGCAAGTCTTTTGTCGAAGAGCTGGAGGGACGGCCCGGTCCGACCCTCCGGATTCGATCCAGGGGAACTCTCTCACGGAACCGCGAACCGCCGGCACCCCGCGTCGGATCGGGGTGCCGGCGGTCGGTGACCGGAGGGCCGGATTCAGCGCTTGGGACGCCAGACCACCAGCGCGCTGGACTGCTGGACCTGCTGGTAGGGCACCAGGTCGCGGCGGTAGGAGGCGTGCACGGCGGCCTCGCGCTGCTGGAGCGTGGCGGCGGCGCCCTCCAGGGCGTCGACCAGCTCGGAGACCCGGGACTGCAGCGCGGCGACCTGGTTCTCCAGTTCGATGATCCGCTTGATTCCGGCCAGGTTGATGCCCTCGTCCTGGGAGAGCCGCTGGACCTCGCGCAGCTGCTGGATGTCGCGGGCGGAGTAGCGCCGCCCGCGCCCGGCGGTGCGGTCGGGGCAGACCAGGCCGAGCCGGTCGTACTGGCGCAGGGTCTGCGGGTGCAGACCGGAGAGCTCGGCGGCGACCGAGATCACGTAGACCGGGGTGTCCTCGGTGAGGATGTACGTCGGCGGGCCGGCGGGGCGGCGGCCCGCGCCGGGCAGGCCCTCGCCGATGCCGGCGCCGATCCGGCCCTCGGCGCCGCGCGGGCTGTCGGGGTGGGGACTCATCGGGGTCTCACGCTCCCTCCGCCGCCTTGAACAGGGCGGCTCGCGGGTCGTCCGAGGCGGTGGCCTCGCGGTACTGCTCCAGTGCGCTCAGGGCGTCGCCGCTGACGATCTTGGGTACGGCGACCTCGACAGTGACCAGCAGATCTCCACGGGTGCCGTCCTTGCGGGTGGCGCCCTTGCCGCGGGCCCGCATGGTCAGGCCGTTGGCGCTGCCCGGGGGCAGCTTGAGCTTCACGGCCGGTCCGTTCAGGGTCGGCACCTCGATGGTGCCGCCGAGTGCGGCCTCGGGGAAGCTGACCGGCACCGTCACGGTGAGGTTGTCACCCTTGCGCCCGAACACCGGGTGCGAGTCGACGTGCACGGTGACGTACAGGTCGCCGGGCTGGCCGCCGCGCTCGCCCTGGGCGCCCTTGCCCTTGAGCCGGATGCGCTGGTTGTCCTGCACGCCGGCCGGGATCCGGACCTGCATGGTGCGGGCCGAGGAGGCCCGGCCGCTGCCGTGGCAGACGGTGCACGGGTCGTCGACGATCATGCCGCGGCCCTTGCAGTCCCGGCAGGGCTCGGAGAGCGCGAACGCGCCCTGGCCCCGGCTGACGGTGCCCGCGCCGACGCAGGTCGGGCAGACCCGGGGGGTGGTACCGGTCTTGGCGCCGGTGCCGGCGCAGGCCCGGCAGGCGGCCTGGGAGGTCATCCGCAGCGGCACCGTCGCGCCGTCCACGGCCTCCTCGAAGTTCAGGGTGACCTCGGTCTCGACGTCCGCGCCGCGGCGCGGCTGCGCGGTCTGCCGGCCGCCGCGGTTGAACAGGCCGCCGAACACGTCGCCGAGCCCGCCGCTGCCGCCGGCCCCGCCGTTGAACAGGTCGCCGAAGTCGAAGCCGCCCGCGCCGCCCGCGCCGCCGCCCGGCCGGAAGCCGCCGCCGGCGAACAGCGAGCGTGCCTCGTCGTACTCCTTGCGGCGCTTCTCGTCGGAGAGCACGTCGTACGCCTCGGAGATGTCCTTGAACCGCTCCTCGGCCTTGGCATCGCCCTTGTTGGCATCCGGGTGGAACTCCCGGGCCAGCTTGCGGTAGGTCTTCTTGATCTCGGCGGCGGTGGCGTCCTTGGGCACGCCGAGGACCTTGTAGTAGTCCTTCTCCACGTAGTCCTTAGCGCTCATGGCCTTTGACCGCCACCTCCCGTAATCAATCCTGAAGTCTGTTGGTGAAGCGTGCTGTTGTGCAGAGCCGTAATACGGCGCTGCGGAGCCGGCCGCCGTACTGGACGACGTACGACTCCGCAGCGCTCAGGGACTCTACTCAGCTGTCGGACGAGCCGTCAGCCTTGTCGCCGTCCGGTTCGCCGGCGGTCTGGGTGCCCGGCTGGGGCTCCGCGACCGCGACCATCGCCGGGCGGATGATCCGCTCGCCGATCCGGTACCCGGGCTGGAGGATCTGCACGCAGGTGTCCTCCGTGACGTCCGACGAGTAGCTGTGCATCAGCGCCTCGTGGATGGTCGGGTCGAAGGGCTCGCCCTCCTTGCCGAACTGCTGCAGCCCGAGCTTGGCGACGACCGTCTCCAGCGACTCGGCGACGGACTTGAAGCCACCCGTCACCTCGCCGTGCTCGCGGGCCCGGCCGATGTCGTCCAGCACCGGGATCAGCGACTCCACGATGCTGGAGACCGCGATCTCCCGGACGGTGGCCCGGTCGCGCTCGACCCGCTTGCGGTAGTTCTGGTACTCCGCCTGGAGACGCTGAAGGTCGGCGGTGCGTTCAACGGCCTCGCGCTTGGCGGCGGCCAGCTCCTCGGCACCCGCGCCCGCGACAGCCTCTTCGGCGGCCTTCAGCACGGCTTCCTCGGCGGCGGAGTCGTCGCCGGGCTGCTCGCCCTGCGGCTTCTCCGTCATGCCACACCGCCCTTGGGCTTCTCGTCGTCGACGATCTCGGCGTCGACCACGTCGTCGTCCTTGGCGCCGGCCTCGCCGGCACCGGCCGCACCGGTGGCCGCACCCGCGCCGTCGGCCTGCGCGTACAGCGCCGCGCCGAGCTTCTGGGCGGTGGTGGAGACCTTCTCGGTGGCGGTGCGGATGGCCGCGATGTCCTCGCCCTTGAGGGCTTCCTTGAGCTCGCCGATGGCGGTCTCGACCTCGGTCTTGACGTCGGCCGGGAGCTTGTCGGCGTTGTCGGCGATGAACTTCTCGGTCGAGTAGACGAGCTGCTCGCCCTGGTTGCGGGTCTCCACGGCCTCGCGGCGCTTGTGGTCCTCCTCCGCGTAGCGCTCGGCCTCCTCGCGCATGCGGTTGACCTCGTCCTTCGGCAGCGAGGAGCCGCCGGTGACGGTCATCTTCTGCTCCTTGCCGGTGCCGAGGTCCTTCGCGGCCACGTGCATGATGCCGTTGGCGTCGATGTCGAAGGTGACCTCGATCTGCGGCAGGCCGCGGGGGGCCGGCGGCAGGCCGGTCAGCTCGAACATGCCGAGCTTCTTGTTGTACGCCGCGATCTCGCGCTCGCCCTGGTAGACCTGGATCTGCACGGAGGGCTGGTTGTCCTCGGCGGTGGTGAAGATCTCGGAGCGCTTGGTCGGGATCGTGGTGTTGCGCTCGATCAGCTTCGTCATGATGCCGCCCTTGGTCTCGATGCCCAGGGACAGCGGGGTGACGTCGAGCAGCAGGACGTCCTTGACCTCGCCCTTCAGCACACCGGCCTGCAGGGAGGCGCCGATGGCGACGACCTCGTCCGGGTTGACGCCCTTGTTGGCGTCCTTGCCGCCGGTCAGCTCCTTGACGAGCTCGGCGACGGCCGGCATACGGGTGGAGCCACCGACCAGGACCACGTGGTCGATCTCGGACAGCTGGATGCCGGCGTCCTTGATGACGTTGTGGAACGGGACCTTGCAGCGGTCCAGCAGGTCGGCGGTCAGCTGCTGGAACTGGGAGCGGGTGAGCTTCTCGTCCAGGTGCAGCGGGCCCTCGGCGGAGGCCGTGATGTAGGGCAGGTTGATCGAGGTCTCCGAGGAGGAGGACAGCTCGATCTTGGCCTTCTCGGCAGCCTCGCGCAGACGCTGGACGGCCATCTTGTCCTTGGACAGGTCGACGCCGTGGCCGGACTGGAAGACCTTCACCAGGTGGTCGACGACGCGCTGGTCCCAGTCGTCACCGCCGAGGTGGTTGTCACCGTTGGTGGCCTTGACCTCGACCACGCCGTCGCCGATCTCCAGCAGCGACACGTCGAAGGTGCCACCACCGAGGTCGAAGACCAGGATGGTCTGGTCGTCCTTGTCCAGGCCGTAGGCCAGGGCGGCGGCGGTCGGCTCGTTGACGATGCGCAGGACGTTCAGGCCCGCGATCTCGCCGGCCTCCTTGGTGGCCTGGCGCTCGGAGTCGTTGAAGTACGCCGGGACGGTGATGACGGCGTCGGTGACCGTCTCGCCCAGGTAGGCCTCGGCGTCCCGCTTGAGCTTCTGCAGGACGAAGGCGGAGATCTGCTGCGGCGTGAAGTCCTTGCCGTCGATGCCGATCTTCCAGTCGGTGCCCATGTGGCGCTTGACCGAACGGATGGTCCGGTCGACGTTGGTGACCGCCTGGCGCTTGGCGACCTCGCCGACGAGCACCTCGCCGTTCTTGGCGAAGGCGACGACGGAC
The DNA here is from genome assembly GCF_042734215.1 of Kitasatospora sp. NPDC059673. Lineage (NCBI taxonomy): Bacteria > Bacillati > Actinomycetota > Actinomycetes > Kitasatosporales > Streptomycetaceae > Kitasatospora > Kitasatospora sp. NPDC059673. The sequence continues at coordinate 17,033 of NZ_JBHWEN010000021.1, forward strand.
GGCGTGGTCCGAGCACCCTCGGCGTTGGTGATGACCGTGGGCTCACCGCCCTCAAGAACACTGACGACGGAGTTCGTCGTACCGAGGTCGATGCCGACCGCGCGTGCCATCGTGAATACCTCCGGGGAGAAGTTGAGCAGTACAGGCTCAAGGATGCATGAGGGATCCGGAACCGTCAACAGCTTTGAGTCGATGAAGCTCAACTTTACTGAGCGCTTATCTCGTGACCCGCTCCGAGCAGGGCTCGGAGCTGCTCCGGACGGGTGAGTCTGGGCTTAGTGACTGCCGCCATACCTTGAACATCTTCTGGGCGGGTGCTAACGCGCGGTAATGTCCGGCGCGTCACCCCTGAAAGTTACCGACCAGTACACTCTTGGGGGGAGACTTGGAAAGGCTGGGGAGAACCCGGACCGGAAGCCGCTGAAGACGGAGAGCCGATGCAGCTAGCAGCGATCGTCATCTCGCTGGTCACCTTCGTGATCGGCACCGCGCTCGCCGCCCGGGCGGCGCTGTACATCTACAAGGTGGTGCGCACCGGCTCCGCCGACAGCACCCGATTCGGGCAGCCCGCGCAGCGCGTGGCCACCGTGGCCAAGGAGTTCCTCGGCCACACCCGGATGAACAAATGGGGCGTGGTCGGCGTCGCCCACTGGTTCGTCGCGGTCGGCTTCTTCTCGCTGATCCTCACCCTGGTCAACGCCTTCGGCCAGCTCTTCGACGCCGACTTCGCGCTGCCGGTCATCGGCCACTGGCTGGTGTGGAACATCTTCGTCGAGCTGATCGGCACCCTGACCACGCTGGGCATCGCCACCCTGATCGTGATCCGCCTGCTCAGCCTGCCGTCCCGGTCCGGCCGCAAGTCCCGGTTCGCCGGCTCGATCGCCTGGCAGGCGTTCTACGTCGAGTACACGATCCTCGGCATCGGCATCTGCATCATGATGCTGCGCGGTCTGGAGGGCGCCCTCGAAGGCGTCACCTCCTACGACCCGACGTACCTGATCTCGTACCCGATCGTCGCCGCGTTCCAGGGCACCGCCCACGGCACCCTGGTCAACCTGATCTACCTGTTCGCGATGCTGAAGATCTGCATCTCGTTCGCCTGGGCCATCACCATCGGCATCAACCCGTCGATGGGTGTCGCCTGGCACCGCTTCCTGGGCTTCTTCAACATCTACTTCAAGCGCGAGGATGACGGCGGCACCGCGCTGGGCGCCCTGCGCCCGATGACCAGCAACGGCGCCCCGATCGACTTCGAGGACCCGGCCGACGACGCGGTGTTCGGCGTCTCGCAGGTCGAGCACTTCTCCTGGAAGGGCATCCTCGACTTCTCCACCTGCACCGAGTGCGGCCGCTGCCAGTCGCAGTGCCCCGCCTGGAACACCGGCAAGCCGCTGTCGCCCAAGCTGCTGATCATGAGCCTGCGCGAGCACGCCTTCGCCAAGGCCCCCTACCTGCTCGCCGGTGGCGGCAAGGACATGGAAGGTGCCGAGAAGGCCTCCAGCGAGCAGCTCGCCGGCGTGTCCGCCGAGGCCCTCGCCGAGGCCGAGCGCCCGCTGATCGGCACCGCCGAAGAGGGCGGCGTCATCGACCCGGACGTGCTGTGGTCCTGCACCACCTGCGGCGCCTGCGTCGAGCAGTGCCCGGTGGACATCGAGCACGTCGACCACATCGTCGACATGCGCCGCTACCAGGTGATGATCGAGAGCAGCTTCCCGACCGAGGCCGGGACGATGCTCAAGAACCTGGAGAACAAGGGCAACCCGTGGGGCCTGGCCACCAAGGCGCGCCTGGACTGGGTCAAGGAGCTGAAGAAGGAGACCGGCATCGAGGTGCCGGTGATCGGCGAGGACATCGACCCCGCCGAGGTCGAGTACCTGTACTGGGTCGGCTGCGCCGGCGCCCTGGAGGACCGGGCGAAGAAGACCACCAAGGCCTTCGCCGAGCTGCTGCACACCGCGGGCGTCAAGTTCGCGATCCTCGGCAAGGAGGAGACCTGCACGGGTGACTCCCCGCGCCGCCTCGGCAACGAGTTCCTGTTCCAGATGCTCGGCGCGCAGAACGTCGAGACCCTGAACGCCGCGCTGGAGGACGCGCCGACCAAGCGGATCGTCGCCACCTGCCCGCACTGCTTCAACACCATCGCCAACGAGTACCCGCAGCTCGGCGGCCACTTCGAGGTCATCCACCACACCCAGCTGCTGCAGCACCTGATCGACGAGGGCAAGCTGCTGCCGGTCAACCCGGTGGAAGGCCTGATCACCTACCACGACCCGTGCTACCTCGGCCGGCACAACAAGGTCTACACCCCGCCGCGCGAGATCATCGGCAAGGTGCCCGGCCTGCGCAACGAGGAGATGCACCGCCACAAGGAGCGCGGCTTCTGCTGCGGCGCCGGCGGCGCGCGGATGTGGATGGAGGAGCGGATCGGCAAGCGGATCAACACCGAGCGCGTGGACGAGGCGCTGTCCCTCAACCCGGACATCGTCTCCACCGCCTGCCCGTTCTGCCTGGTGATGCTCTCCGACTCGGTCAACGGCAAGAAGAACGAGGGTGCCGCCAAGGAGCACCTGAAGGTCGTGGACGTCGCCCAGCTGCTGCTGGAGTCGGTCAAGGCCACCCCCGCCGCCGAGGCGGAGCCCGTCCAGGCCTGACGCCACCCCACTCCCCGGACCCCGGACGCCCGTTGCGGCTCCGGGGTCCGGGCGTTCGGGCCACCGCCGCCCGCGACGGGCCCGCCGACCGCGCACGGCGACACCGGCGGCCGGGCGGACAGTGGCAGCCCCGACCGGCGGAACCGACGCCCGAACGGCCGCCGAACGTTCCTGGCTGTTGCCCCAAGGCGTGCCCCCGCCCGCACACCTGCCCGGCGGGGGCAGTGGGTTTGACACGCTGTTCGAGCAAATAGAGTATGCGGCGGGGCCGGGAAATAGCCGGTTCCGTCGAAGGCCGCCTTGGGTTGGCCCGACACAGTCACCGAGCGAGCGCACCGGACCCTGTCGAGCCGGGCCGCCGGAATCTGACCAGGGGAGATAGGACATGACCGAGGCGATCATGTTGGTCGGCGGCAAGGGCACCCGGCTGCGCCCGTTGACCACGCACACGCCGAAGCCCATGCTGCCCGTGGCCGGCGTCCCGTTCATCGCCCACCAGCTGGCCCGTGCCGCCGCCGCCGGCGTCACCCGCGTCGTGCTCGCCACCTCGTACCTGGCCGACGTCTTCGTCGACCACTTCAAGGACGGCAGCCCGTACGGCCTCGAACTGGTCTACCTCACCGAGGACGAGCCGCTCGGCACCGGTGGCGCCATCCGCAACGCCGCGGCCGGTCTGACCTGCGGCCCCGACGAGCCGGTGCTGATCTTCAACGGCGACATCCTGTCCGGCCTGGACATCGCCGCCCTGCGCGAGGAGCACACCGCCTCCGGTGCCGACGTCACCCTGCACCTCACCCGGGTGGCGGACCCGCGCGCCTTCGGTCTGGTGCCGACCGACGAGAACGGCCGGGTGCTCGCCTTCCTGGAGAAGCCCGAGACCCCCGAGCAGATCGTCACCGACCAGATCAACGCCGGCTGCTACGTCTTCACCCGCTCGGTGATCGACCGCATCCCGACCGGCCGCGAGGTCTCCGTCGAGCGCGAGACCTTCCCCGAGCTGCTCGCCACCGGCGCCCTGCTGCGCGGCGTCGTCGACACCTCGTACTGGCTGGACCTCGGCACCCCCGCCGCGTTCGTCCGCGGCTCCGCCGACCTGGTGCTCGGCAAGGTCGACTCCCCGGCCGTCCCCGGCCCGACCGGCGAGGCCCTGCTGCTGACCGGCTCGCACGTCGACCCGGCCGCCGTGCTCAGCTCCGGCACCGTGGTCTCCGCGGACGCCGAGATCGCCGCCGGCGCCATCGTCGAGGGCAGCGTGGTGCTCCAGGGCGCCCGGATCAAGGCCGGCGCGTACGTCAAGGACTCCATCGTCGGTGCCTTCGCCGAGATCGGTGAGCGCTGCTCGCTGGACGGCGTGGTGATCGGCGACGGCGCCGTCCTGGAGGCCGAGAACGAGCTCTCCAACGGCCTGCGGATCGCCTGCGGCACCCGCCTGCCGATCGGCGCCGTGCGCCGCTCCGCCGGCCCCGGCGGCTGCGAGGCCGGCCTGAGCAACGCCGCCGCGGTGCACGCGCCCGGCACCCGCGTCGCCGGCTGACCTCCTACGGCCCCGCACGGCCGCGCCCTCGGCAGACCCGCCGACGGCGCGGCCGTGCGCCGTTTCCGGGCCCGCGCGGCCGCGTCACAGGACGGCTGCAATCCGGTCGCACCGTCATGATCACCCGGCCAGGGGTCGGCCGTTGCGGGTACCGTCGTGCCGTGGCTGGCAATCGACACGACGACGGACGGGGAGCCGACCCCCGGCGCTGGACGGCACCCCAACCGGGCACCCCGCAGAGTGACCCGTACCGCGGTGCGCCCACCGGCGGCCCCGAGTACTTCACCGCCCCGACCCCCGGCTACCCCGCCCCGAACCCGGGTTACCCCGCCCCGCCCGCGCACCCCGGCGACCAGCCCGGTCACACCAGGGCCTTCGCGATCGGCGAGCAGCCGTACGACGACGGGGCCCACCAGGGGGCGTACGGCGCTCCGTACGACCCGTACGGTGGCGCGAACGCCGGGGCGGACGGCTACTACCAGCAGCAGTACGACCAGCAGTACGCGCAGCAGGGCGGCTACCCGGTCGAGGACAACGTCGCCGTCTACCGGGCCGGCGGGCAGGCCGCGCCGCACCTCGGCGGGCCCCGGCTGCCCTGGCGGGAGCTGCTCGCCGGGATCTATCGCCGCCCGAGCGCCACCTTCGACCGGATGCGCGACCACCAGGTGTGGCTGCCCGCGCTGAGCGTGTCGCTGCTGTACGGCGTGCTCGCGGTGTTCGCCCTCGACAGCACCTACGACGAGGTGGTGCACTCCACCTTCGCGGTCGCACTGTGGGCGATCGCCGCGGCCGCGGTCGGCTTCACAGTGGCGGGCGGCATCCTCAGCGCCGTCACCTACGCGCTGGCCCGGCAGTTCGGCGGCGACGGGCCCTGGCAGTCGACGATCGGCCTGGCCGTCCTCGTCAGCTGGACCACCGACGTCCCGCGGCTGCTGCTCGCGCTGTTCCTGCCCGCCGACAACCTGGTGGTACAGGCGGTCGGCTGGGCGACCTGGGTGGGCTGCGCGGCGCTGCTGACCATCCTGGTGCGGCGGATCCACGACCTGCCCTGGGGCAAGGCGGCCGGCGCGGCGGCGGTGCAGCTGATCGCGCTGCTGGTGCTGATCAAGCTGCCCACGCTGGGCTGAGCCCCGATCGCCGCGGAGCCCCGGCCGTCCGGATGGTGGGATTTTTGTAGGGTGGGGTGTTCGGCCCACCCTCAGATCCCGTCCGGAGCCCGCGCATGAGCCTGCCCACCACCCACGTCAGCTTCCCGGCCGGGGCGGTGACCGGCGCCTCGCCGATCCTCGCCGTGCACACCCTGCCGGACGGGCGCACCGCCGTGGTCACCGAGGCCACCCCGTTCCACCCGGTCGACCACACCTGGCCCGACCAGCCTGCCGACCTCGGCACCCTCACCGTTGACGGCGCCACGCACCCGGTTGTCGACTGCCTCACCGGCGGCCACGGCCCGGCCGGCGAGTTCGCGGCCGGCGCCGACATTCCGGTCCGGCGCGGCGACGAGGACTGGTCCTGGCTGGTGCTGCACGTGCTGCCCGCCGGCGCGCTCGGCCCGGAGGCCGTCGGACGCACCGCCGAACTCGCCGTCGATGCCGAGCGCCGCGCGCTGCTGTCCGCCGCGCACACCGGCTGCCACCTGCTGGCGCTCGCCCTGAACGCCGCGCTCGCGCCGCGCTGGCGCAAGGACCCGGGCCGCGCCGACGCCTTCGGCCACCCGGACTTCGACAGCCTCGCCATGGACACCTCGGTGATGGACACCGAAGCCAGCACCGACACCTACCGGATCGGCAAGTCGCTGAAGAAGAAGGGCTTCACCGTCGACGCCACCGAGGAACTCCCCTCCCTCGCCGACGCGCTGCCCGCCCTCACCGAGGACGTCAACGCCCGCCTGGCCGCCTGGGTCGCCGCCGACGCGGCCGTCCGGATCGACGTCCCCGGCCCCGAACTCACCGCCCGCCGCCGCTGGCACGCCGAGCTCCCGGACGGCGCCGCGGAGATTCCCTGCGGCGGCACCCACCTCCACCACCTCGGCGAACTCGCCGAGCTGCGCACCGAGTTGACGCTCTCCGCGGACGGCACCGAGCTGGTCGCCCGGACCAGCCCCAAGCGCGCCTGACCCCGCGCCCCGCACATGGCGAGGGCCGGCCCCGAACTGCGGGGCCGGCCCTCCTTGCTGTCCGTGCGCTCTGCTGAAGCGGCTCAGACCTCGGTGCGGTGGAAGTTCAGGAACGACCGCGACGGCGTCGGGCCGCGCTGACCCTGGTAGCGGGAGCCATAACGCTCCGAGCCGTACGGGTGCTCGGCCGGCGAGGAGAGCCGGAACAGGCACAGCTGGCCGATCTTCATCCCCGGGTACAGCTTGATCGGCAGCGTCGCCACGTTCGACAGCTCCAGCGTCACATGGCCGCTGAAACCCGGGTCGATGAAGCCCGCGGTCGAGTGCGTCAGCAGGCCGAGCCGGCCCAGGCTGGACTTGCCCTCCAGCCGCGAAGCAACGTCGTCCGGCAGCGTGATCACCTCGTAGGTGGACGCCAGCACGAACTCGCCCGGGTGCAGGATGAACGCGTCATCGCCCTCCGGCTCCACCAGCCGGGTCAGGTCCGGCTGCTCCTCGGAGGGGTCGATGTGCGGGTAGCGGTGGTTCTCGAAAACCCGGAAGAACCGGTCGAGGCGGACGTCGATGCTCGACGGCTGGACCATCGCCGGCTCGAACGGGTCGATGACGACCCGCCCCTTGTCGATCTCGCTACGGATGTCATTGTCGGAGAGCAGCACGCCCCCGAGGGTACGTGCCACCGGCGGGCCACCCAAAAGCACCCGCCCCGCGGACCTGCCCCGACCGCCGCCCGGACCGGCGGCCGCACCGCCTACGCCCGCAGCCCGCGCGACAGTTGGGCCGCCGACAGCTCCGACACATCGGCCCGCACCGAACTCCGCAACCGCCCGCACCGCGGACACCGCAACAACCGCCCCGGCCCCAGCCGCCCCGCCTGCAACTGCTGCATCGGAAACGCCACCGTCCCGAACAGATGCCCCTCCGCACAACGAACCAGAGTGCGCTGCTCCATCGGTCCCCTTCCCACACATCCGCCGAAAGCCGTCACATTAGGGGACCAACCGGACACCACCCCACCAGGCTCGCCGCCACCCCGAACCCCGCACTCCCACCCCACTCGATGGGGTACAGTGGTGCTTGATCGATCCGTCCCTGACGGGTCATCAGCTGCGGGCGTAGTTTAATGGTAGAACATGAGCTTCCCAAGCTTAGAGCGCGAGTTCGATTCTCGTCGCCCGCTCCAGCGGAAAGCCCCAGGTCAGCGACCTGGGGCTTTCGTATTGTCTGGACCAATTCGCCCCTGCCCTGCCAGAAGCTCGATCCGTTCGGTGCGCGGGCGGCGAATGCCGGCTCGCTGGACCGGCTTCTGGGGGCATGAGTGGTGATCGGCGGCGTCAGGGGCTCCGGTGAGGTGGGCGGAGAGCCGGCGGCCTGAGGGTGCTGGCGGCGGCTGTGGCGGCTGGGTTGGCAGCTCGACATCGCCGAGGGTGCTCGGCGTCTGCAGTGGCCGAGTGTTCTGATCGGCGCTCCCGGTTCGAGGTCGGGATGCCGAGCGAAGTGCGCCGGTTTGTGTCAGATGAGTCGGGGTCGAGGCGATGCCCCTCAAAGCTTCCAGTGGTTTCGGATCTCGCGGTTCGTTCCGTCCCTGACCTGCGGCGTTGCGAAAGTGGCTGGAGCTCACGCTTTGGCGGGTCGGCAGCTTCCGCGGACAGAAGCCTGGAAGGAAAACTTGTCCGCAGTCGCCATGGTGGCGAGCGCTGCGTCACCGCAGTTTGAGATTTCCAAGCTGAGGTGGAGCTGAACAGGTGGTGCTGCAACCGCAGTTGACGAGCCGTTGGATCGCCAGCTAGCGTCCTGCGACACGACGAGACGTCAGAGGGGCGCTCGTGCAGGGGAGGAAACACGTGTCCATCACCACGTTCACGAAGCCAGTCACCACCGGCTTCCCCATCCAGCTCTCGGTCGTCCGTGAGGGCGTCATGGTGAACGCCGTCATCGACGGCGAGAACCTGCTCTACCTCGTCAATGACCCGGCGAAGGTGGAGGAGGACGCCAAGCGTGCCGTGAAGGCCGGCTATGAGATCGACCCTTACGCCCGCTTGCGCGCCGAGGTGCAGCGGCCCATAGGTACGGCAGGCAGCAAGAAGGCCAAGAACGTTGGCGAGTACGCGGACTACATTGCAGCCGGCCTGCGGGGGGACTTCGACAGTGCGTGGTCGGTGCCGCAGATCACCCTCTGGTCCCCGCGCCCGCTGAGCCCGGACGAGAGCGGCATGTGGCACCTGCCGATCCGTGACGGCCTCATCGCCCTCGACGCCGAGACCCAGGTCACGGCGCTGCACCGGATCAAGAAGAACCCGGCGGCATACGACCTGGAGGACTTCGACTTTGGTGAACTGAAGCTCTCCATTGAGATCTTCCACGGCATCAGCGTCATGGCCGCCCGGCAGATCTTCCACGACCGGAACCTCAAGGGTGTCCCGGTCGACAAGTCCCTGGCCATGTCCATGGACGGCCGCGACTTCGGCACCACGGTGACGCGCAAGCTGATGGAGTCGCTGACCGTGCCGTTCGGCGAGGGCACGGCTCCACTGTCCAGCCTGATCCTCACCGGCAAGCGCCAGGTGTCGGACAAGGCTGCGGAGTGGATGACGATGTCTGTCCTGCGGACGCTCATTTCCACGGCCATGCTCGGCAAGGCCGGCATCCATGCCGCCTCGACCGGTATCGAGTACGAGGACATCCCCACTGACGGCAACCACAGTCGCCCCGAGCAGGCCGTCGTCCAGCGCGAGATCATGGAGACGGTCGGTCACTTCCTGCAGCAGAACGCCGAGCTGTTCCACGCCAAGACCGCCATCACTGCTCCTGCCGTTGTGGCCGGTCTCGGCGCGACCATGAGCCGCACCATGTCCTGGTCCACCGACCCGATGCCCGAGGGCGTCACCTTGGAAGCCCTCCTGGAGAACGTCCAGTGGGAGCGCGAGGCGAAGTACTGGAGTGGCATCGCGGCCAAGCTGACACACACGGGCAAGGTCAGCTGGGCCGGTGGTGCCCGCGACTCCGGCCACAAGGTCTATGACGCGCTGAACAACCCGGACAGCGAAACCGGCATGCAGATCCGCGGTCGTTTCTAGCTTCCAAGTGCGGTGACTCCTCCCCAATCATGGTTGGGGAGGGGCCGCTCGTGGTGAGAGTTCCACTCGGAAAATCTGAGGTGGCATGGCCATCACGTTTGGACGGTGGCTCTATGGTTTGTGATCGGAGTCCCGCGCTCCTCTCCCATCCTCCATATGCCGCCTCATGGCATCACGGATATAAGGCGTCTCATCCATGTGATACCGAAGTCTGACCAGCTGCCATGCCGTTTCAAGCGGCAATCCGCCCAGGAATGTCTGCTGGAGACGGCGCGCGCGCCAGCTGCTGATCGGAGCCAGGATCCAGCGCACGGTGGTGACCTTCACTCCGGCAGTGTGGCATTTGGCATGGTCTCGACCAGCGTGAAGCAGTCAATTGTGTAAACGCCTGCGATGCTCCTGAGGGTCGTCGTTGGAGCCCATGGGTGTGACGAATGCGCTGGTCATGTTCCTGTAGTGGTGGGATGTAGGGCTGGATTGCCTGATGTGAAGACAGAGCATGAAGTTGCAGCGATGAACTCCTGGGACTCGGCAGAATTCGAACAAGCGAATCGCACATATCGTCGATTCGGCCGATCGACCAGTTCAGGCCAGGCCAATTTCGCTCCTCTGGAGTTTTGTCGTTCGGCACTCCTGGTTCCGAAACCGAGGGGCCGTCAAATGGCTCGATTGCGACGGAAGACGTGTGCCGCATCTGCCGATCGGCGGGCGTGTTGCGGCTGAGGCTCGCTAATTTCGCAGATGGGGGTCTTCTGGGCATCGCGTCATGGCCCGCCTCCGCGGCCCATGGGGCGCAGTACCGGATCGTCGTGAACGAATGTTCGAGTCAAATAGGGGGTTTCGTGTCAACACCGATGGAACTGGCCGTGGCGGCCGCTGGCGCCTTCGCGGGGGCGATGGGTACCGACGTCTGGGCATACGTGAGGCAGCAGTGTGCACAGCTGTTCCAGCGGCACGGAACGCCGGACGAGCAGACCATCCTGGTTCGGCTTGACGAGTTTCACCAGGAACTGGCTGACCTGCCCGACGAAGACCGAGAGAGCGCCATCCGGTTCTACACGGGGCGTGTGGCAAGGGCGTTGCGGCCGTTGGCGGAGCGGAGTTCCGAAGCTGAGGCCGATTTGCGACAGCTGGTCGAGGAGCTTCAGAACGATCCGCGAACGACGGGAGCCGGTGTGGTGATCAACAGCGGCCAGACGTTCAAGAACATCAAGACGGGTGGTGGCAACTTCACCGTTGTCGGGCGGGACCAGATCAAGGGGAGGAAGGCATGAACCCCTACGGAGCGCCCGGCCCGGATGCTGAAGCCGCGGCTCAGGCCCACCCTTCTGCGTTCCCTTCTAAAACCAGCCCACCGGCCGCACAGCAGTCTGCTGTCCCCGCGGAATTGCAGCCGGAGGTCGAGGAGCGGCCGGCTGTGATGGTGACGGAGAGCGAGATCGGCGGTGATGTCAACATCGCACTCCGGGACCTCTACGTCACAAAGTACGTTCAAGGACTGGCCCACCTTCGTCCCCGCCCGCTCTCCCGTGGGGACATCCTGCGTCGCGACCTGTTCGAGCCGCCCGGCGGTTTCAGGCAAGCGTCGCTCCTGCTCAAGCCGGAGCCCGGGCAGGGAAGCGCCCACCACGTCCTGGTGCTTGTCACCGAGCGCGGGACGGGCGGGCGTACGACAGCGCTGCGACTGCTGGACGACTCTCTGCCGGACGACGCTCGGCTTTTCGAGCTGCTTCCCGACTGGGAGAAAGCCGACGTCGCGCTCATCCCGGAGGAGCCGAACACCGGCTACCTGCTCAACCTTGCAGTCAGCGGTGAGTTCCTGTCAGCCAAGTTTCGAGAGCAACTCACGCAGTACGCCTCCCGTGCAAAGATCGCTGGCACTTGGCTGGTAGTACTCGTAAGCCGTGCGGCTTGGGGGATGGCAGCCGAAGCCGACGGGCGAACGGCTGTTGCCATCGCACCCGCGAGCCGGCCAAGTGCCGCGGGAGTTGTGGAACGCAGATTGCTTGCCACGCCCGCTACGGCAGACCGGGTCAAGTGGCTGAGTATGAGCGAGAGTGTCTTCTTCAATCTGCTCACCCCGGAGACCGCTCCAGGGGAAGCGGAGCGGCTCGCTGGAATCATTGCGCGTGCAACCGGCGCCGACGACGACAACGCCCGTGCTGAATACCAGAACTGGGAAGGCCTCGTCGAGCAATGGTTCAGCGGCGACGAGGACGGGGCCGCTCGGTCTCGAGCTCTGCGGATCGCGGGTGCATTCCTTGATCGCTGTTCGGCGAGGGTAGTGCTGGACGCTGCCGACCAGCTCCTCGCCATGCCGCAAGTGAACTGGCCGACGCCGGTGGGCGGCCCACTGGCCGGCCCCGACGCGAGGAGCCGCTGTGCGGACGCCGATCTCGCCTTCCGGCCAGACGGTACGGCGTCCATCAGCCAAGACCGCCCCGGGATCGACCATGCCCTGCTGCGACACGTCTGGCACACCCGTCCTCAGCTCGTTCCTGTGCTGAAGGAGTGGCTGGGCCAGATCAGTGCTACCAAGGGGATCGCCGAGCCCCACCGCGAGCGCCTGGCAGAGTCGCTGACGACACTTGCCGAGTCCGAAGGGCCGACCACCATCCTCGACCTCGTCGAGCAGTGGCTCGCCCAGGACGGACGCAAGAGCCTCGCGGTCAACGTCCTCGATGACCTCGCTGTTCATCCGGTCGTCGGGGCCGCCGTACGTGACAAGCTGCGGAACTGGGCGAAGGGCAAGACCCAAGCTGAGCGGCAGCACGCTGTGGTCGAGGTCTGTGGGCGAAAGCTTGGCAGCGACTTCCCGCACATTGCGCTCACCCGCCTGCGCTACGTCCTCGATCAACCCGCAGACGAAGCCACGGCGCGCGCGGCCCTCAACGCCTTGGCCAGCATGCTCCGCGAGCCTGCGCTCGCTGCCCAGGTGCTGAATGCGCTTGTCGACTGGATGCCAGAGCCCGAGTCTGAGGCAGTGGCCTGGGGCGCGAGCGCGATGACGTTCGTCGCGCTCCTGGACCTTGGCGGCACTGTCGGCGATGACAATGCAGAAGCTGGCGCGGCCCTGCTACTTGACCTGCTCAGTCGTGAGGGAGCTGAGGGGGAAGCCATCCGGAAGCTCCTCACTGACGGTTGGCGAGCCGCGTGGCGGAATCGAGGAAGCCGGCCCTCTGCAGCTCTCGCGCTGGACAGCTGGTGCCGGGCCGCCGAGGCAGGCAAGATCCCGGCTGCCACCCTGCGAGACGTGATCTCGGTTGTCTTCGAGGAAGAGGCTGACAGCCTCGGCGATGACCTCAACCACATCCTCGGCGGCGACAGCGAACTGCGACGTGGTCTTCGACACCAATACGCGCAGGCCATTCGCGACGCAATGGCTGCTCGTGCCCGCGCCGAGGCGCCGATCTAGTGAAGCGCTTTCGACCGTGGGGAGGTCGCTCCGGGCTGCCGCCCGAGGCGACCTCCCACGCCGACCACCTCCCACACTCGTTCACCACCATGCTGAGCAGCGCACGTGGCGGGCTTCGGTTCACCGCAGTTGTGTCGTACGGCTTCTCCGTGCCGGTCAACGTGGAGATCGCTCCCGTCCGCCCTCACGCGCTCGCTCGGTCGTTGCTGCGAGCCGAGGCCGAGCGCGTGAGCCGCACGTTTCCGCCCCTGGACACCGTCGAGGCGGAAGACGCAGTCAACGCCTCGTTGGCGGCTCCTGTCACGACAGACCCACGTCTCACGATCAGCGGCATGGTCCGGCTCGGCTTGGATGCGGAGACGACGGAGTTCGCTCGCCAGGAGGACCTCGCCGAACGCCGAATCTGGCTGGACGAGCAACGCGAGACAGCGCGGCTCATCGCGCTGCGCGAACGCCTCGCCAACGATGCTCTAGGTCTGACTTGGTGGATTGACAAGTACGCTGACCTTCAGTTCGCGACCGGAGATCCGGAGATAAAGGCAGAAGCGGTGATCAAAGCATTCACCGCGATACGAGCCGCGCTTCGGCGTGAACAGATCGAGCTCATGCCTAACCAAAGAGATGTGGTCTCGGCCAGGGTGGACGAGCTCCTGACGGCTTTGGAAGACCCGGACACGGGTGCTCGGGCTGCTGGACTTCTCGAGCAGCTGGTTCACATTCTCCACAGCGACGCTCATCAATCACCGGCCCGACCGTCACGAGCGGGCCGAGAGCCGAACCCACGATGAAGTCAGCCACTGGGCACGGTCTTCGGACCTATGATGGCCGCCGCACCGAGGGCTAATGTCGTGCGCTGGTCAGTAGCGGAGCAGGAAATCGGCAGACGGTCCCTCAGGCTGCCATGGTAGGCAGAGCTCGAAGACGCTCGCGGAACTCGCCGACGGCGGGCTCGGTTCCGTACCGCTTGAGGTGGCCCTCGAACTTGGTGAGGCGGTTGACGGCGCGGACCGAGCGGACCTTGATTTCCAGGAGGTCCAGGCCACGGCTGGCCGCGTCCAGGGCGCCGTCGAGGTTCTTGCCAGCGAGGCGGGCGGTGGCCAGGCGGCCGGAGACGGCCTGGTCGCGGGGGACGGCATGGTCGATGGAGGAGACGAGGGCGCTCGTAGCGCTCGATGACCTTGCCCTCGGTGGAGTTGAGTTGGGCGTCGCCGTACCAGGAGAGCCAACTGGTCGCCGTCGCTCCTGATCCACAGGTCGTGGGGGCGGTTGAGGGCGGAGGCGAAGGCCGGCGAGGCGGTTGCCCAGCTCGCGGCGACGGTGGCCATGGCGGCCTCGGTGATGGTGAGAAAGCCCCGCCGATCCATGTGACCCCTCCTGGCCAGTTTCCACCAGTACGGCCGCCGACGGGGTGAGCGGCCGGCGCCGGGTGTGACCGCTTCGCCGGCGCGGTCGTTGGTACGGGCATGACCGCTCGAAGTCCCGTTTCGGCGCGGGGCCAGGCCTTGCCGCCGCCGTCCTCGTCTCCATCGCGGGGCCGCTGCCGCGACCGGCTCCGGCATCGGCCGTGGCATCGGTGCGCTGTCCGGTCATGGAAGAGCCGAAGACCTGTCGGCCGGGTTCCGCGAACAGCCAGTGCCTCGGCATCGGCAGGGCCGGTGTGCAGTCCCTCATCACCTCGATCAACGTCGGCCTGCCGGAGGGCCAGGTGCAGTCGTCGAAGGCGGGGCAACTGTGCGCGGAGGGCGAGGAGAAGCCGGGCGCACCTCCGGGAGGAGATTCCGGTCCTCACCGGCCACTGCCGTCGCGGCGACCGGTCCGCACCATTGCACGCCGCCGCCGGACCACTGGCAGCGGAAACCCATTGAGAACCGGAGGAGTGCCGACATGAGCGGCGAGCCCGCGTCCGCGAACCTTCCCCTGCGCCTGCGCATCGAGCGGGTCCTCTCGCTCCCCGAGAGCGGCGTGGTTTTTTACGGGACGGTCGAGCAGGGCGTGATGACGACGGGGGCGGACGTCACCGGCACCCGCGACGGGACTTCAGTGCTGAGCACCGAAGTTCTGGCCGTCACGATCAAGAACGAGGGGCTGCCCACCAACGGGGAGCCCGGCGACATCGTGGGCCTGCGGCTCAAGGCGCCGCAGGACGACGACGGCGACACCGTCGACCTGTTCACGACGGTCAGGATCGGAGACGTCATCGGCCCCCGTGCCGACTGATCCGCCACCTGGGCCCTGGCCGGGTG
Source organism: Kitasatospora sp. NPDC059673 (assembly GCF_042734215.1). Taxonomy (NCBI): domain Bacteria; kingdom Bacillati; phylum Actinomycetota; class Actinomycetes; order Kitasatosporales; family Streptomycetaceae; genus Kitasatospora; species Kitasatospora sp. NPDC059673. Next base: position 32,069 of record NZ_JBHWEN010000021.1, read on the forward strand.
ATCACCGCTGACACCGCTGGAGGACACCTCATGAACGTACGACGCGCGACCGCCACCCTCCTCACTGCGATCTTCGCGGTGGGTCTGCTCACCGCCCCCGCCCGGGCCGAGGCCCGTCCCACCGCGGACCGGGCGAGTGTTCAGCGCGCGGAGACCAATGAGGAGGAGGAAGGAGGGCGGTGGCTGGAGTGCCACCCCCACAGCTTCAAGGACTGGTGTCCGCTGCTGGGGGCGGAGTGGCACATGAAGTTCTGGCAGTACTGCGACAGCATCTGGGGCAAGCAGGAGTACTGCGTGCAGACCTCGGCCCCCACCCCCACGGACGTCGCCGTGGCCCCCGGTGACTGACTGTCCTCGCCCCGCTTGACTGTTCACGCCCCCGCCGCACCTGTGGCGGGGCGGTTCCACGGGTCTGCTGACGGGGGGGGGGAGGTCAGAGGACGCCGACGGTTTTCCAGGCGGTGTTGACGGCGTCCAGTTCGGTTCCGGTGCCGTAGAGCTCTTCGGCGACGGTCGCGGTGAGCTTGGCGAAGTCGGTGAAGGTGGCCTCGTTGGAGAGCTTGCCGCCGGTGGCGGCGTCGTACCAGATTCGGCCGGCCTTCTCCCAGGCGTTGCCGCCGATGGCGGTGGCGGTGAGGTGGAAGGGGCGGTTGGGGATGCCCGAGTTGATGTGCACGCCGCCGTTGTCGCGGTAGATCGGCATGTCGTGGTAGTCGTTCGTGTGGGCCACCTGTGGGTCCTTGCCGAGCTTGTCGTCGTCGTAGGCGGTGCCGGGAGCGGCCAGTGAGCGCAGGGCCTTGCCCTTGACGCCCGGGGCGAGCATCCCCAGCCCGAGGAGCCAGTCGGCCTGGTCGGCGCTCTGGCCGAGTGCGTATTGCTTGACGAGGGAGGCGAAGACGTCGGCGATGGACACGGCGAGCGCGCCGGGGTCCTTGACGGACAGGAGTAGCGGGGCGGTGATCTGCTGGGCCAGGCCCGCCGCGACGACGTCGAGGATCTCGTGCGGGCGCAGTCGGAACAGTTCGCCGTCGCCGTCGCCGAGGACGAACCGCTCGCCGTCCCAGAAGGCGTTGGCGAACTTCTCGCGGTAGTGGACGGTCACCCGCAGCGGGCTGCCCTTGCCGTCGATGGAGTTCCTGCCGTACACCTCGCGGAAGAAGTCGAAGGTGCTGCCGAGCGCGTCGTAGACGCTGTTGACCAGTTCGTCCGTGCTCGGGTCGTCGCCCTCCGAGCGCACCAGGGTGCCGGGCAGGGTGTCCTTGTTTCCGGCGTCGTGGATTTCGCGGTGGACGGCGGGGGTGTCTTCGGTTTCCATACGATCCAGTGTCGGTAGCGGCAGGTCCGGCCGCCGTGGTTTCGGCGTTTTCCGATCTCGTGTCCTGGTTCGCGTGGTAGGGCCGGGATGGTGTGCGGGCCGGACATCGGCAGGGCGTCCGGTAGTTGACGTCATGGCACCTTGATCCGGCCTGTAAAGGAACTACAACGGATCAGCGCTGATCAGGCGGCCGGAGATGGCATATGTCCACTGTGGGGCGGGCGCGGCGAAGGCGAACAGGTCCGGCATCGGCGGCCCCGCGCCCGGGGTGCGGTGAGGTGGCTTGCGGGGCCCGGGGATTCATGCGGTCGGTTCAGAAGGAGAAGAGGGGTGATGGCACGTCAAGTAGCGGTAGGGAGACGGGAGTTCCGCTCCGGTGAGGCGATGGGTGCGCGGGGCGGGTGCCGCTGTACGGGCCCGAGTTCGCCGCCGATCCGCAGGGGTACTACGAGCGGTTGCGGCGGTTCGGGGCGGCGGCGCCGGTGGAGTTGGCGCCCGGGGTGGAGGCCACGCTGGTCACCGACTACGCGACCGCCGAGCAGGCCGCCCAGGTGCTGTTCGGTGCGGTCGGCGAACTCGTCGCGCTCAAGCGGGAGCGGCCGGGCGACGATGTGGCCAGCTGGCTGATGGGGCATCACCAGCACCTCACGGACGAGGAGATGGTCCACCAGGTGGCCCTGATGCTGGGCGCCGGGGCCGAACCGCTCGACAACCTGATCGGCAACACCCTGCACCGGCGGCTCACCGACGACTTCTACCTCAAGGGCGGCGGTCTCACCGACGAGGCGATCGACGACACTCTGTGGGACAACCCGCCGATCACCAACCTGGCGCCGCACTACCCGGTGACGGACCTGAACCTCGGTGGGCAGCGGGTGCGGGCCGGCGATCTGGTGCTGGTCGGCTTCGCCGCCGCCAACACCGGCCCGGAGCTGGTTGCGCAGCGCCAGGCCGGCAGTCGCGCCTACCTGTCGTGGAGTGCCGGGCCGCACGCCTGCCCGTCCAAGGACCCGGCGCTGCACATCACCATGACCGCGCTGGACAACCTGTTCCAGCAGCTGCCGGATCTCGAACTGGCCGTCCCGGAAGCCTCGTTGAGCTGGAGCCCGGGCCCGTTCAACCGTGCGTTGGCCGCCCTGCCGGGCCGGTTCACGCCGCGGGAGCCGACGGTGCGGGAGCCGGCGGCACGAGAGTAATGGTGCGAGAGCCAATGGCGCGGGAGCCGATGCCGCCGGTGGCGGTGGCGGTGGAACCGGCTCCGAAGCAGGAGGCGCCCGCCGGAAAGCCCGGCCGCTGGAGCCAGTTCCTCAACTGGCTGACCGGCTGAGCCGGCCGCCCACCCGTCCTCCCTTGCCCGGCGCGAACGGCCCGGCCACACTTGCCGTCGGGCCGGAGCGCCCGCTCCCGCAGCGGGTGCAGCCCCGTCCAGGTGCTTCCCCGGCTGCTCGCCGGGCCCGCGCTGGACCGCGCCGACGGGGAGATTCGCCTCCTGGCCGGGGGTGTGCTGGCGGTCGGCGACGAGCTGCACCGCCGGATGGCCGAACCGTCCGAAGGCCCGGCGGCTCGTCAACTGGCCGCCGCCTACGAGACCTTGTACGCCGCCGCGGCCTTCCTGCTGCTCTGGGAGGCCGGCCAGGTGGCCGGGCAGCTGTGGCTGCACGCCGCTCTGCGTGGCCTGCTGGTCCGCCTGCACCGCCTGCACCGCCTGCACCGCCTGGTCGACGAGCCGCCGCCGGCCCTCGGCGCGTACCCGGCCGAGGAGTCGCTGGCGGCCGAACTCCACGCCGGTGCCCCGTTGTTCCCGTTCCGGGCCGGCGCCCGGATCGGTGTGCCGACGAGTGCGGCATGACGGTGTGTGCCCCGGTCTTCAGCCGTCCGGCGGCTGTGGGCCGGTGGTGTCCGGGGCGGTCAGCAGGAAGGGGATCAGTCCGCGGTGCAGCAGGGCGGTGCGCCAGGCGGTGCGGGCGGCGGACAGGTCCTGGGTGTGCTGCGGCTGCGCGTGGGGCGCGGCGCGCTGGCGGGAGGCGCTGAGCAGCAGGCCGAGCAGGCCGATCACGGCGCTGGCGACGGCGGCGGCGACGGTGGACCAGGCGGCGGTGCGCAGCGTGTCGGCGAGCGCGGCGTGCGGGCGGGACAGGCCGATGACGGCGCCGAGCAGGAAGAACCCGGCGGCGGCGCTGCCGGTGACGATCGGCACCACCAGGGCGAGCGCGCCGAACCAGCCGGACAGCCGTTCGCCGGGTTCGGCGGCGGGGCCGGGTTCGGTGGGCGCGGTGTCGCGGAGCCGGCGGTACGTCAGGTACTCGGGTTCGGCGGCGGCCAGGATCTCCGTGGTGCGCTGCCGGGCCAGGGTGCGCAGCCGGGCGGCCCGTGGCGGGTCGGCGGCGAGTGCGGCGCGCACCGCGGGGTCGGCGAGTGCCCGACCGAGGGCGTATTCGAAGTCGGCGCGGTCCTGCTGGGTGGGGCCGTGGCCGGTGAGCGGGTTCATCGCTGCTGTCCCCCGTGGTGGTCGAGTGCCGGTCAGCCTTAGGTGAGGTCGGAGCAGGTGTCGTCGTCGGCGGAGCGCGCCTGGCTGACGCTGGTGGGGAGCGGGCCGGTGGGAAGCGGTGGTGGGGCGGCGGTGGTGCCGTTGCCGGCCGCGTAGTCGGCGCCGAGGGTGAGGGAGATGCCGGCGTGGCTGCCGGCCTGCAGGGTGGCGCCGGGGAACAGCGCGGCGACCTGCTCGGCCTTGGCCTGCTCGCCGGGCCCGTACTCGACCAGGGTGGTGGCGTGGGTGTGGGAGGCGGCGTTGGCCCGGTCGGTGACGGTGAAGCCCGAGGCCTCCAACGTCGCGGCTGCCTTGCCGGCCAGCCCGGCGGTCTCGGTGCCGTTGTGGACGGCGACCTTGATTCCGGTGCCGTCGACCTTGGCCGGTGCGGTGCTTTGGCCGGGCGCGGCGGTGGGGCTGTCGGCGGGTGCGGGGCCGGCCGAGGCGTCCTGGCCGTCCAGGGTGCGGTCGGCCTTGAGCGCGGCCCACAGCTGGTCGGCGTCGGGGTGCACCAGGGCGACCCGTTCGCCCTGGTAGCGCCACGGCACGGTGAGGAATTTGATGTCGTGCAGGTCGATGTCCTTGAGGGACATGGCGAAGTCGACGAGTTTCTGTGCCGAGCCGAGGCTCTCGTCCACGGTGAGCGACTTGGTGACGGCGTCGGCCAGTGGCAGCAGCGTGACGGGGTTCATGCCCTGCGACTTGACCTGCTTGATCAGTGAGGAGAGGAAGGCCTGTTGGCGTTTGGTGCGTCCGATGTCGGAGCCGTCGCCGAGGCCGTGCCGGATCCGGACGTAGTCGAGGGCGGCCTGGCCGGAGATCTTCTGGTGGCCCTGTTCGAAGAGCAGCTTGCCGCGGTGTCCGAGGTTCGGGTTGAGGTCGCCCTCGTACACCGGCTTGGGCAGGCAGACGTCGACGCCGCCGACGGCGGAGGTCATGTCGGCGAAGCCCTGGAAGTTGATCACCATGGTGTGGTCGATGCGCAGGCCGGTGAGCTTCTCCACGGTGTTCTGGGTGCAGGCGGGGTTGCCCTGTTCGGTGTTGCCGACCGAGAAGGCGCTGTTGAACATGGCGCCGGCCTGCGGCTTGGTCCAGTTCTTGTTGGGCAGCAGGCAGGACGGGATGGCGACCAGCGAGTCGCGCGGGATGGAGACGCCGACGGCGTGTTTGTGGTCGGCGTAGACGTGCAGCAGGATCGCGGTGTCCGAGCGGGCGCCGCCGTCATCGCCGCCACCGAGGTCCCGGTTGCTGCCGGAGCGTGAGTCGGAGCCGATCAGCAGCAGGTTGACCGGGACGCGGCCCTGGGCGTCGGCGCTGGCGGCGTCCGGGCGGTCCTTGCTGATGCCGTCGCTGCCGAAGGTGCTCAGGTTGCCGTTGAGCCGGTAGTAGACCAGGCCGCCCGCGGTGACGGCGAGCGCGGCGATGCCGGCGGTGGTCCACAGGGCGATCCGGCGGACCTTGCGGCCGCGGCTGGATCCGGTCTTCGGGCCCCCCGCCCTGCGTGCAGACATGACGCACCCTTCCCCGTCGTGGCCGGTGGAGCGCCGACCCGAACTTCTACAGAGCTGTAGAGGTTCAGCGAAGCATACAAATTCGGTCCGGTGAAGTCACACCCGTCCCGCTGTGCGCTCCGGCGGGGGAAAGTGCGATCCCCCGGCGGCCGGTGGCCGTCGGGGGATCAGCGGGCGGGGGAGGGTCAGTGTGTGCGCAGCAGGGCGAGGTGGACGACGGTGACCCGGGCAAGGTCCAGGGCGGCGCCGCGGCGGTGGCGGCGGGCCTCGGCGGACTCGGCGCGTTCGATGGCGGTGCGGCGGGCGTCGTCCTCGGCGGGGGCGTCCACGATGAACAGGTGGCTGCCGGAGCGCACTTCGTTGGCGTGCGGGATCTCGACGCGCCAGCGGTGACGGTTGTGAGTGGCGTCCATCGGCCTTCCTCTCCCGGCGGGACCTCCGTGCCGGTACCTGAGGAGGCTTTCTCGGGCGGCAGGGGTTCTTAGACCATAGGTATAGGCCAATTCCTCCGTCAAGAGGACAAGTTGTCCATCAAATAATCCGTTCAACGGTGTATATCCGGTCGCTGTCCGCTACCGTTCCGGGCATGACCGCCCCCGCCCACCCGGCACCCTCGGCCCGCCGCCTGCGCACCCGGGCCACCCTGCTCGCCGTCCTCGGCGAACACGGCACGCTCAGCCGCGCCGAAATCAGCCGGCTCACCGGGCTCTCCCGCTCCGCCGTCAGCAGCGCCGTCACCGACCTGATCGACGAAGGACTCGCCGGCGAAACCGCCGCCACCACCCCCGCCGGACGCGGCCGCCGCGCCGCCGCCGTCACCCTGCGCCGCGCCCACGCCCTCGTCCTCGCCCTCGACTTCGGGCACACCCACGTCACCGCCGCCGTCGCCGACACCACCGGTACCGTCCTCGGCGAGGCCACCGCCCAGCTCGACGTCGACAACCACCCCCACGGGGTCCTGGACGCCGCCCGCACCCTCGCCGACCGGGCACTCGCCGCCGCCGGCCACCCCCTGGACGCGATCACCGCCGTCGCCGCCGGCATCCCCGGCGCCCTCGACACCCGCACCAACGTGGTCCGCGCCCCCTCCACTCTCTCCCAGTGGATCGGCATGGACCCCGCCGCCGAACTCGGTCGGCTCTTCGGCCTCCCCGTCACCGTCGGCAACGACGCCGAGATGGGCGCCCGCGGCGAACGCGCCCACAGCGGCGGACACGCCATCAACGACCTGATCTACGTCAAGGCCTCCACCGGCATCGGCGCCGGACTGCTGCTCGACGGCCGCATCTACCGCGGCGCCAGCGGCATCTCCGGCGAGATCGGGCACATCCAGCTCCCCGACACCGGCACCTGGTGCCGCTGCGGCAACCGCGGCTGCCTGGAGTCCGTCGCCTCCGTCGTCGAGGTCCGCCGCCGCCTGGCCCACGTCCTCGCCCCCGGCGCCCGTCCCGGCGAGAGCGTCGAACTGCCGCCGCTCGGCGAGCTCACCGACACCCCCGCCGCCGCCCGCGTCCTCGGCGAGGCCGGCCGCACCATCGGACGCGTCCTCGCCGACCTGGTCAACTGCCTCAACCCCGCCGCCATCGTGATCGGCGGCGAACTCGGCCTGGCCGGACAGCCGTTGATCAACGGCGTGCGCGAATCCGTGGACCGCTACGCCCAGCCCGCCGTCGCCGAGGCCGTCGAAATCCGCGCCAGCCGGCTCGGACTGCGCTCCGAGCTGTACGGAGCGATCGACGCCGCGGTGGCCACCGCCGTCGGAGCCTAGGGTCTGTCCGGCCGATCTTGCCGGGCGCGCGCCGCCGGATCATCCCGGCTGGAAGCACCGGCAAACCATCCAAGTACACCCAGTACGAGGACGGTTCGCCGGCACTCCCAGCCGGGCGCCCGACAACGCACGCTGATCCGACAAGATCGACCGGACAGACCCTAGGGCCGGACGCCCTGGAACAACGATCGCGCCCGCTCCGCCAGGAAGCGCCGCTCCGGCAGGCTCGGCGCCAGCGCGGACGCCCGGCGGAACACCTCCGCCGCCAAGTCCGCCTCGCCGGTGCGGGCCAGCAGCTCGGCCCGGACCGCCAGGAAGCGGTGGTGCCGGCCGAGCACCGGCTCCAGCACGTTCAGTTCCTTCAGCGCGAGCTCCGCGCCGTGCACCTCCGCCAGCGCCACCAGCCGGCCCAGCTCCGGCATCGGACCGGGCGCCACCCGGACCAGCAGGTCGTACAGGGCCAGGATCTGCGGCCAGTCGGTGGCCGCCACGTCCGGTGCCTCGTCGTGCAGCGCCGCGATCGCCGCCTGCAACTGGTACGGGCCCACCCGGCCGTGCGGCAGCGCCCGCTCCACCAGCGCCACGCCCTCGGCGATCGCCGCCCCGTCCCAGCGGGTCCGGTCCTGTTCGGCCAGCGGCACCAGCTCCCCGCCCGGACCCGTCCGCGACGGCCGCCGGGCATCGGTGAGCAGCATCAGCGCCAGCAGGCCCATCACCTCCGCGTCGGCGGGCAGCGACCGGTGCAGCAGCCTGGTCAGCCGGATCGCCTCGTCGGACAGCCGAGGGGTGGTCAGGTCCTCGCCGGAGGTGGCGGTGTAGCCCTCGTTGAACACCAGGTACAGCACCTGCAGCACCTCGCGCAGCCGCTCCACCGCCTCGCCCGGCTCCGGCAGCACGAACCGCAGGCCCGAGGCCCGGATGGTCTGCTTCGCCCGGCTGATCCGCTGCGCCATCGTCGCCTCCGGCACCAGGAACGCCGCCGCGATCTGCGCGGTGCTCAGACCACCGACGGCGCGCAGGGTCAGCGCGATCCGGCTCGGCGCGGTCAGCGCGGGGTGACAGCACAGGAACAGCAGCGCCAAGGAGTCGTCCCGGTCGGCGGCGGGGTCGGCGTCCGCCGCCCGGCCGAGCAGTTCCGACTGCGGCGTGGCCAGGAACAGCCGCTCCTCGCGCTCGCGCCGGGCCCGGTCCGCGCGCACCAGGTCCACCAGCCGACGGGTGGCCACCGTCACCAGCCAGCCGCGCGGGTTCGCCGGCCGGCCCTGCTGCGGCCACTGCGTCGCGGCCGCCAGCAGTGCCTCCTGCACCGCGTCCTCGCAGCTGTCGAAGGCGCCGGGGTGGCGGTGCAGCAGCACCCCCAGGACCTGCGGCGCGAGGTCGCGCAGCAGGTCCTGGTCGGCGGGTGCCCGGTCGGCCGGCACGCGGGTCAGTCCGCCATCGGCGTCTCGTGCAGGATCGGCCACAGCTCCACCGGTTCCTGGTCCGCCCACGGCATGTCGGCGGCGATCTCCAGCGCCCGCTGCTCGCTCTCGCAGTCCAGCAGGTAGAAGCTCGCCATGTACTCCTTGGTCTCCAGGTACGGCCCGTCGCTCACGGCGGGCAGCCCGTCCTGGCGGCGCACCAGCCGGCTGGCGGCCGCGTCGCCCAGGCCGTACGCGCCGATCAGCTCGCCGCTCTCGCGGTAGCGCTGGTTGAACGCGTCCTGCTGGGCGATCGCCGCCGTCCACTCCTCGGCCGAGATGGACGCCCACTTCTCCTGGTTGCCGTAGGTCATCAGCAGATACTTCACGGGGACCACGTCCTTCGTGCTCGGTGGGTGCTTGCGTCCACTGGTCGGAGCAGGGCCGGCGTCTCTCTACACGCGGGGCTGCCCTGTCGGGGGCCGCCCTACTGCGGGGCGGAGGCCGGCGGGGTCCAGACGTACGGCGTGGTGGTGGTGACGGCGTGCATGCCGAGGCGGCGCAGGATCGGGGTGCTGTCGGGGGAGGCGTCGACCTGGAGGTAGCGAATGCCGTGGTCGAGGGCCCAGCGGGCACGGTGGGCGACCAGCGAGCGGTAGATGCCGCGGCCGCGCCAGGCGGCCAGCGTGGAACCGCCCCACAGCCCGCCGAACTCGCTGCCGGGGGTGCGGGTCAGCCAGGCGGCGGAGACCACCTCGGGGGTGGGGGTGTCGGTCTCGGCGACCACCACCAGGAAGCCCTCGGGGTCGGCGGCGGCGTTCTCGGTCAGGTCGCCGACCAGCCAGCTCCAGTCCTGGCCCCAGACCTCGCTCTGCAGCGCGGCGATCCGCCGCATGTCGGTGCGGGCGGTGACCCGGCGCAGCGTGATGCCCTCGGGGGCGGGGGTGGGGGTGGCGAGTTCGGCGGCCAGGCCGATCAGGACGGTCTCCGGCTCCTCGGCGACGAAGCCGGCCGCGGTCAGCCGCTCCGGCAGGTCGGCGGGCAGGTCGTGGCCGCGGGTCTTCCACTCGACGCTCTCGCCGCGGGCGGCGAAGAAGTCCCGCTGGCGGGCGATCAGCGCGTCGAGCTCGGCGCCGCGCAGGCCGAGGTCGGCGGCGGGCGAGGTGAGGAAGCCGCGGAAGCCGCCGCACTTGCGCAGCAGCGGCCCGTCGGCGTCCCGGATCTCGCCGTCGCGGGCGGGGCCGAGGCCGCGCATGTGCTCGTCGTAGGCCGCGAGCAGGGCCGTGGTCAGGTCGGTCACCAGGCGAGGGTAAACGATCTTGGCGGGCGCTTTCCGGCAATTCACGTGAACACCACTGGCGTTGACGCCGGGGTGAAGGTCTAGCGTCGGGGCCATGCGGATCGGCGAGCTGGCACAGCGGGCGGGGACCACCACCAGGACGCTGCGGTACTACGAGTCGCGGGGGCTGCTGCCCGCGCGGCGCGGGGGGAACGGGTACCGGGCGTACGACGAGGAGGACCTGCGGCTGCTGCGGCAGATCCGGGTGCTGCAGGACTTCGGGTTCGAGCTGGAGGAGACCCGGCCGTTCGTGGAGTGCCTGCGGGCCGGGCATCCGGCCGGCGACTCCTGCCCGGCCTCGCTGGAGGTCTACCGGGCGAAGCTGGCCGAACTGGACGCCATGGTGGCCCGGTTGAGCGAGGTCCGGGAGCAGGTGGCGACCCAGTTGGCCCAGGCCGAGGCGGCGCGCGACGCGCTGGCCGCAGTGGACCGGGAGCCGCGCTGCGAGCTGGTCCGCGACCACGACTGAACGACGAGAGGGGATCCGATGAGTGGCGTGCAGGTGGTGACCGACCAGGACTTCGCGAGCGAGGTGCTGGCGGCGAAGGGCACCGTACTGGTGAAGTTCACCGCCGACTGGTGCCCGCCGTGCCGGCAGCTGGCGCCGGTCCTGGCAGAGGTCGCCGAGGAGCAGGCGGACAAGCTGAAGATCGTCCAGTTGGACGTGGACCGCAACCCCGAGACCCAGGCCGCGTACGGCGTCCTGTCGATGCCGACGCTGATGGTCTTCCGGGGCGGTGAGCCGATCCGTTCCCTGGTCGGCGCCCGGGCCAAGGCCCGGCTGCTGCGGGAGCTGGACGATCTGCTGTAGGCCCCGGCCGGTCGGCGCGGGCGGGCGGGTGCCCCTACGGTGGGTCGCAACACCGCACGACGAAGGAGCCACCGCCATGCCCGACCGCGACGCCGCGCTGGAGACCATTCAGCGCGAGCTCACCGCGTTCGCCCGCCGGGCCCGCCACAAGGCAGCCCAGCTGCACCCCGAGCTCTCGCTGGTCACGTACAGCATGCTCGACCTGGTCAAGGAACGCGGCTCCTGCCGGGCGGCGGACCTGGCGGCGCACTTCATGCTCGACAAGTCCACCGTGAGCCGCCAGGTCGGCGCGCTGGAGCGGCTCGGGCTGCTGGGCCGCCAGGCCGACCCGGACGACCAGCGCGGGCAGCTGCTGCACCTGACCGACGCCGGCGAGCAGCTGCTGGCGGAGGCGCACGAGCAGCGGCGGCGGGCCTTCACCGACCGTTTCACCTCCTGGGACGACGAGGACCTGGACCGGTTCGCCGGCTACCTGGTCCGCTACAGCGCGTCCGAATGACCGCCCGGCCGGGCCGACTTGACCCTCACGCGACGTGAGGCCGGAGGCTGGTTCGCAGCGGGAAGGAAGGAGACGGCGCGATGAGCGGATACACGGTGGGAAAGCTCGCCCACCTCGCCGGAGTGACCGTGCGCACCCTGCACCACTACGACGAGATCGGGCTGCTGTCGCCCAGCGGCCGCACCCCGGCCGGCTACCGGCGGTACAACGACGCCGAGCTGGACCGGCTGCAGCAGATCCTGTTCTATCGCGAGCTCGGCTTCCCGCTGGAGGAGATCGCGGCGATCCTGGACGACCGCTCGGTCAGCCCGACCGAGCACCTGCGCCGGCAGCGCGAGCTGATCGGCGACCGGATCAGGAAGTTGGAGGACCTCGCCGCGGCGGTCGAACGAGCGATGGAGGCAAGGACGTTGGGCATTCAGCTGACCCCGGAGGAGAAGTTCGAGGTGTTCGGCAAGGACTACCAGGAGAGCTGGGAGGACGAGGCCGAGCAGCGCTGGGGCGACACCGACGCCTGGAAGCAGTCCCAGCAGAGGACCTCGAAGTACACCAAGGCGGACTGGGAGCGGATCAAGGAGGAGACCGACGCCATCAACGACGCCCTGGTGGCGGCGTTCACGGCCGGCGCGGCCCCCGACAGCCCGGAGGCGATGGACGCCGCCGAACGGCACCGCGAGCACATCGGCCTGAACTTCTACGAGTGCGCCCCGCAGATGCACCGCTGCCTCGGCGACATGTACGTCGCCGACCCGCGGTTCACCGCCACCTACGAGCAGCTCGCCCCGGGCCTCGCCGGGTGGCTGCGGGACGCGATCCACGCCAACGCCGACCGGCGCGAGCAGCAGTCCTGACGCGCGGTCGGAGGGCGGGCCGTCAGGCGGCCCGGCCGAAGGTGCGCCGGTAGGCGGTGGGCGAGGTGCGCATGGTGCGGCCGAAGTGGTGGCGGAACGTCGCCGCCGATTCGAAGCCCACCGCCGCGGCGATCTCCTCGACGCTGCCTTCCGGCGACTCCAGCAGCGGCAGGCTGGCCGCGATCCGCTGGATCGCCACCCACCGCATCGGGCTGACCCCGTTGCGGGCGGTGAAGTGCCGCAGGTACGAGCGGTCGGACATGCCGGCCGCCCTGGCCAGCAGCGGTACGGTCAGCGGCCGGGCGAGGTGGTCCAGCGCCCAGCGCATCGACCGGGCCACCCCGTCCTCGGGCTCGTCCACCGGCCGCACCGCGGCTTCGACGTACTGCGCCTGCCCGCCGTCCCGGTGCGGCGGGGCGACGAAGCGGCGGGCGACCGTGTTGGCGACCTTGGCGCCGTGGTCCTGCCGGACCAGGTGCAGGCACAGGTCGATGCCGGCGGCGCTGCCCGCGCTGGTCAGTACCTGGCCGTTGTCCACGTACAGCACGTCCGGGTCGACCCGGACGGCCGGGTGGCGGCGGCGCAGTTCCTCGGCCCACCGCCAGTGCGTGGTGGCGGGCAGGCCGTCGAGCAGACCGGCCGCGGCCAGCGCGAAGGCGCCGGAGCAGATCGACACCACCCGGGCGCCGCGGGCGTGCGCGGTGCGCAGCGCGGCGACCACGGCGGGCGGCACCTGCCCGTACGGGTCGGGCACTCCGACCACCACGGCGGTGTCGGCGGCGGCGAGTTCCTCCAGGCCGTGCCGGGGCGTCAGGGTGAAGCCGCCGACCGCCTCCAGCGGGTGCCCGGGCCGCTCCGCGCACACCCGCACGTCGTACCAGGGGGCGGCCAGCAGTCCGGCGAGTTCGGGGCGGGCGAGGGCGAACACCTCGACCACCACCCCGAGTTCGAACGGGGCCATGCCCGCGAAGGCGTACACCGCGACGGTGTGCACGGGCGCCGGGCGCTTTCCGATGGTGACGGGTACGGGCTCGGCCATGTGGTGCTCCAGGTGCGGCCGGTGGCGGGACGCGGCGAGTGTAGCGGCCCGCGCCGCCGTCGTGCCGCGCGCCGGGCCGGGGCGGACCGGGTGCGTACGGGCGGTGCCGCAGGCTGACCGGACGGGGGCGGAAAACCTTTGGAACTGAGCGGCGACCGCCCGCGAGTATGGGGGTGTCAGCACGCGGGGGCAGCGGCAGCGCCCTTCGCGGACACCACCACACCCCTTTTCCGGAGAGCAGCCATGTTCACGCCCGGTCGTGCCCGTTTCGAGAAGATTGTCGTGATCGCCGCCGCCCGCTCCGGGTGGGGCCGACGGCACTGAGCGCACCGAAGCCCCCGCCGGCAGGCCGGACGGGGGCTTCGGGGCGACGCTGTGTCAGCCGTTCAGCGAGGCCATCCAGGCCTCCACCTCGTCGGCCTGCCGGGGCAGACCGGCCGAGAGGTTCTCGTTGCCGTCGGCGGTGACCAGGATGTCGTCCTCGATCCGGACGCCGATGCCGCGGTACTCCTCGGGGACGGTCAGGTCGTCGGCCTGGAAGTACAGGCCGGGCTCGACGGTCAGCACCACGCCGGGCTCCAGCACCGCGTCCACGTAGCTCTCGCGGCGGGCGTGCGCGCAGTCGTGGACGTCCAGGCCGAGCATGTGGCCGGTGCCGTGCAGGGTCCAGCGGCGCTGCAGGTCGAGCTCCAGCACCTTCTCCACGTCGTACACCGAGGAGTCGATCAGGCCCCACTCCAGCAGGCGCTCGGCGAGCACCCGCTGCGCGGCGTTGTGGAAGTCGCGGAACTTCCCGCCGGGCTTGACCGCGGCGATGCCCGCCTCCTGGGCGTCGTACACCGCGTCGTAGATCTTGCGCTGCAGCGGCGTGAAGGCGCCGTTGATCGGCAGGGTGCGGGTGACGTCGGCGGTGTAGAGGGTGTGGGTCTCCACGCCGGCGTCCAGCAGCAGCAGTTCGCCGGGGCGGACGTCGCCGTCGTTGCGCACCCAGTGCAGGGTGGTGGCGTGCGGGCCGGCGGCGGCGATGGTGCCGTAGCCGACGTCGTTGCCCTCGACCCGGGCGCGGCGCCAGAAGGTGCCCTCGATCCAACGCTCGGAGGTGGCGACGGCCTGGCCGAGCTCGCGCACCACGTCGACGAAGCCGTTGACGGTGGCGTTGCAGGCGGCGCGCAGCTCGCCGATCTCCCACTCGTCCTTGACCAGGCGCAGCTCGGACAGGAACACCGTCAGCTCGTCGTCCTTCTCGGCGTCGAGCTGCTTGCCGAGGGCGGTCTCCAGGGCGGCGTCGTAGCCGCGCACCAGACGGGTCGGGACGGTGACGGCGGCCAGCTCCTCGGCGGCCTTGCGGACGTCCCGCACGGGCAGGCCGTACAGCTGTTCGGCCTCGGCGTGCGAGTTGCGGCGGCCGACCCACAGCTCGCCCTGGCCGCTGAGCCAGAACTCGCCGTTCTCCCGGTCGGAGCGCGGCAGCAGGTAGAGCACGAAGTCGTGGCCGCCCTCGACGGGCTCGCCGACCAGGATCGCGTCCTCGGTCTGGTTGCCGGTCAGGTGCACGTACTCGCTGGCGGCGCGGAACGCGTACTCGGTGTCGTTGGAGCGGGTGCGCAGGTTGCCCGCGGGGACGATCAGCCGCTCGCCGGGGAAGGCGGCGGACAGCTTGGCGCGGCGCTCGGCCGCGTACGGGGCCTGGGCGACGGGCTGCAGGCCATGCAGCTCGGTGTCGGCCCAGCCGGAGCGCATGGACGCGGCGAGCTCCTCGGAGATCTCGCCGTGCAGGCCGTTCTTGCGGCTCTTGATCGGCTCCTCCTCCTCGCCGTCGGCGGCCCCTTCGGGGTTCTCGGACTCCGCCGGGCTGCGGTCCTCGGTCACTACGTCGCCTCCTTGCGCGCGTGGTACCGCCCCGCACTCCCCGGGTCGCGGGGCGCGAGGGCGGACGTCGCCCCCATGGTACGTAGGGCCGTTCCAGTGAAGAAAGGCTGTTCGACCTGCGGTTCCTGCCGGGCGTCAGTCGAAGCGGACCGCCAGCAGCACCAGGTCGTCCTCGCCCGGGCTCTCGCCGCCGGCCTCGGCCAGCAGGTGGTCGCAGAGCCGCTCCGGGTCGGTCCGGATGTCGCGCGGGGCGTCCGCGGCGGCCCGGCGCAGCGCGCTCTGCCCGGCGTGCAGGTTGGTCCCGAACCGGCGGGCCAGGCCCTCGGTGTACAGCACCAGGACGTCGCCGCGCTCCGCGGTGAGCTCCACCCCGGGCGCCTCCCAGCAGCTGAGCATGCCCAGCGGCGCGGACAGCGAGGTCTCCACGAAGTTCGCGCCGTACCGGGTGAGCAGCACCGGCGGGCAGTTGGCCGCCCCGGCCAGCGCGATCCGGCGCTCGGCGGGGTCGATGTTGGCGTACACGGCGGTGGCCGAGCGGGTCGGCTCGGTGGTCTTCAGCAGCAGTTCCAGGTCGCCGAGCACCGACACCGGGTCCTCGCCCTCCAGCACCGCGTAGGCGCGCAGCGCGGCCCGCACCCGGCCCATCGCGGCGGCCGCGCCGGCACCCGCGCCCGGGCCGGCGCCGGGGCCGCCGCCGAGCACGCTGCCGACGGTCAGCGCCAGGGTGTCGTCCGGCAGCGGGACCGCGTCGTACCAGTCGCTGCCCGCGGCGTGCTCCAGCGCGGCGGGCACGCAGCGGGCGGCGATCCGCAGGCCGGGCCTGGCGGGCAGGTGGTCGGGCAGCAGCGAGCGGCGCAGCGTGGCGGTGGCGCGCACCGCCCGGTCGGCCTCCAGCTGGCGGGCCAGCAGCGGGGAGGCGAACTCGCAGTAGCGGCGTGCCAGGTGCTCGCGGTGCTCGTCGGGGCGGCCCGGCTCGTCGTAGAACCAGGCCGCGGCGCCGAGCGCGCCCTCGCGTGCGGTGGCCAGCGGCAGCGCGTAGCAGGCGCCGAGGCCCAGCTGGGCGGCGATCTCGCGGAACCGGGGGCCCACCGACGGGTCGGTGGCCAGGTCGGAGATCAGCAGCCGGCCGGTGGCGCCGGGGAGGCTGAGCAGGTCGGCGAACGGGCCGTGCTCGGCCGGGATGGTCTCCAGTGAGCCGAGCGTCGCCGGGTCCAGGCCGAGGCCGACCGGCCGGGCCAGGGTGCGGGCCGGCCCGGGCCGCAGGGTGACCACCAGGCCGCGGCGGGCGCCGAGCAGCGCGGCGCCGGAGTCCAGCAGCGCGTCGAGGGTGCCGGACAGCCCGTCGGCCCGGGCCAGCAGTTCCACGTGCTCCTGGAGGCTGGTGAAATCGGACAGCCATCCGGCCAAACGGTCCTGCAGATCCGCCGAGGGCACCTCGCCGAGTTCCGGCAGCAGCACCGGCTCGGACCTCAGGGCTTCGGCCGCCAGCGGCTGGACGTCGGTCATGTCACAACTCCCCACAATCCGGAACGTGTCACGCAGGAGCCCCGAGACCGACCGAAAACGATGTCTTTACTCACTACTCGGCACGATTCCCCCACTTGTACACAGGCCGATCGGGGCATGTCCAGGAGTGCGGCGGGCCGAATGTGCCAGGGATCGTACGGCGCGGCCCCGCAGGTGCCACCCGGGGCGCCGGGCACTCACTCGTACGGTGGAACCGGTGTCGGCCGACCCGCGTCCATCCGGACGTATGGGGGATTCTCGTTCCAGCGGCGCAGCGCGGGCCCGGCCGAAGCGCACCCGCACCGCCCGCACCCCCGGCCCACGCCGACCCACGCGGAGAGGAACGAGCCGCCATGCGCCGACACCGCCGAGAGCTGCTGACCGAGCGGGTCGGCCAGTGGTGGCCGGGCCGCCGCGGCCGGACGCTGGCGCTGGCCGCCGCGCTGCAGGCCGCCGCCGGCTGCGGCTGGCCGGTGGTGCCGGGCGCGCGGGCGCTGCGCGGCCCGGCCTGCTCGTGCCCGGACCGGCTCTGCCCGACGCCCGGCGCGCATCCGTGCGACCCGCCGCTGGAGGCGGCCACCACCGATCCGCGGATGGTCCGCCACTGGTGGGAGCGGCGCGCGCCCGGCGCGCCGGTGCTGGCGGCCACCGGCCGGTCGCTGTGCGCGGTGAGCCTGCCGCGCGCGGCCGGGCCGTGGCTGCTGCGTCACCTGGACGAGATCGGCGTCCCGTTCGGCCCGGTGCTCGCCACCCCGGGCCGGTTCGTGCTGCTGACCGCGCCCTACACGCTGCCGGAGCTCGGCGGGCTGTTGTCCGAACGGCCTTGGGTGCCGGGCACGTTGCGCTACCACGGGCCGGGCGGCTACCTGGTGCTGCCGCCCTCGCGGACGGGCGCCGGGCCGGTGCACTGGGTACGCCGCCCGGGCTCCGGCCGGCCCTGGCTGCCCGAGGTCGGCACGCTGCTGGGCGGGCTGATCACCGCCAGCGCGGTGGCCCTGCCCTACTGCTGACGTAGCGTCAGCTCCCTTGCGCGGCAGGCCCGGAGACAAAAAAGGCCCGACCGCTGGCGACGGGGGATGCACCAGCGGTCGGACTGTTCAAACAGTAACAAAGATCCGGCTCCGCGCCAATTTGTCCACGCCGAAAGGCCCTTGGGACTTTCGGCCGCCTGGCGGAAATGTGACGCCGGACACTGCCCTGTCAGTTGAGGGTGATCTGACGGTTCACCAGGTTGGCGCGGGCGCGGCGCTCCTCGGCGGTCAGCGGCGCGGGCGCGGCCAGCGCCTCGGCCAGCTTCGCGGCGAACTCCACGGCCGGCTTCTCCACCTCGGCGGCGGTCATCTCCACCGGCAGGTCCCACACCGGCACGGTCAGGCCGTGCGCCCGGAACGAGCCGACCAGCTTGGTGCCCTCGCCCAGCGAGCTCTCGCCGGACGCCGACAGCCGGGCCAGGGCGTCCAGCAGCTGCTCCTCCGGCACCGTCATCACCCAGCGCAGGTGGTTCTTGTCCGGCGTGCCGCACCAGTACGCGGAGTCCACCCCGGCCAGCTTCTCGGTCGGGATCGCCGAGGCGTTCGCCCGCTCCAGCGAGGCCGCGACCTCGCCGGTCGCCGACTCGGCGTCCTCCAGCCAGAATTCGAACCCGGTGTGCACGGCGGGCACGAACTCGGCCGTGACGTCCAGCAGTTCCTGCAGGCGACGGCCGCCCGGGTTGGTCCGGCGGGCCGGCACCGGGGTGCCCGGCTCGGTGGCCAGCGCCAGCTCCAGCGCGTCCGCCAGGTCACGGCTCAGGTCGCCCGAGGACGACTGGGTCTGCAGACCCAGCAGGATCGAGCCGTCGGCGCGGCGCAGCGCCGGCCAGGCCAGCGGCAGCACCGTCGCCAGCGTCACCGACGGGACGGTGCCGACGGCCTCCTCGGCCACCCCGGCGGCCAGCGTCAGCGGCACCGTGGCGGCCGGCACCAGCTCGCGCAGCGCCACCCAGTCCGCCTCACCCGGCAGGCCCTCGAACGGCCGGTGCACCAACTCCTGCACCGCGTGCGCCGCCTGACGGCCGTGGCAGGCCTTGTACCGGCGGCCCGAGCCGCACGGGCACGCCTCGCGCGCTCCGACGACCGGGATCTCGCCCTCGACGACGGTGGACTGGCTGGGCTGCTTCTTCGCGGCCTTCTTTGCCATGGTGCGGCTCTCCCGGGGACGTCGGACTTTGCACCGCGCAGCCTACTTCGCCCGCGGCCCCGGCTCAGGCGCTGCGCCGCTCCCCGCCGCCCACCACCTGCCCGAACGCCGGCAGCTCCGCCCACACCGTCACCTGACCGGGGGCGTGCCGCACCCCCCAGTCCCGTGCCAGCTTGCCGACGATGCTCAGCCCCCGGCCGCCGTGCGCCGACACCGACGGGCTGGCCGGCACCGGCCGGGTGGTCGCCCCGCCGTCCGTGACCTCCAGGGTCAGCAGACCGTCCCCGCGCATCCGCCAACTCACCAGCACCGTACCGATCTCCGCTTCGTCATCGGCGTGCGGACGCCGACCGGACGATCTGTCCGCCGCGTCAGGATCATCGGCCGACAGCGGTCTGGCATGACGACAGGAATTGCTGAGCAGTTCGGAGAGGATCAACACCGCGTCGTCAATCACCGCATCCGGTATCGAACGATCACCGAGATCGTTGCGCAGCCTCCGCCGCGCGGTCGAAACACTGGCCGGACCGTGCGGAACGGCCATGGCCGATGAGGTCGACCCGGCCTGAACTGGCACAGCTCGCGCCACCATCAACGCCACCCCCGGACCTCCTTCAGCTTCTGCCGAGGGATGGATGCCCGCCGTTAATGCGTCGGAAACGGGAGTTCGACGATCCGATCGGGGCATTAACGAGATCCGCGCCGCCCGCGGGCAAAAGGTGAGGAGCGTCTCACCTTCAGTCGCGTCGGGGGGCTTGTCCGAATGACCGACAGGAAATACCCCGTTCAGTATTTCTGTCACGCCGATGGGGCGCGCGTGCCCCGCGCCCGCCGCGCCGCGTTCAGCGGCCCAACTGGGCCAGCACGTCGGCCGGGCGATTGGTGATCAGTGCCTCCACGCCCAGTTCCAGGCAGAGTTCGACGTCCTCGGGGCGGTCCACCGTCCACACGTGCACCCGGTGGCCGGCCCGGCGCAGCGACCGGATCAGGTCCGGGTCGCGGCGCACCAGCGAGATGCCCGGGCCGGCGATCGACGCGCCGCCCGGCAGTGCCCTGGTGCGGCCCAGCAGCGGCACCGGGCGCTCCCACAGGTACACCCGGGGCACCGCCGGGGCGTTCCGGCGCACCCGGTGCAGGGCCAGCTCCGAGAAGCTCATCACCCGCACCGTGGACTCCTCCGGCGCGGCCGGCAGCAGGCCGAACCGGCCCAGCATCCGCAGCAGTTCGGACTCCACCCGGCCCGCGTACCGCACCGGGTGCTTGGTCTCGATGGCCAGCTCCACCCGCCGCCCGGCGTCCGCGACCAGCTCCAGCAGCCGCTCCAGGGTCAGCACCGAGCTGCGCTGCGGCTGCTCCGGGTGCTTCCAGGAGCCGAAGTCCAGCGCGGACAGCTGAGCCAGCGTCATGGTGGACACCACGCCCTGCCCGTCGGAGGTGCGGCGGATGTCGCGGTCGTGCACGCACACCAACTGCCCGTCGGCGGTGACCCGGACGTCGCACTCCAGCCCGTCCGCGCCCTCCTCCAGCGCCCGCCGGTACGCCTCCTCGGTGTGCTCCGGGAGGGCGGCGGAGGACCCTCGGTGGGCGATCACCTTGACCGCCGAGCGGTCGATCGGAGCGGGGAGCGGGGCCGAGGCGCTGTGCTGGGTGTTCACGTCAACCAGCCTACGCGGCACCGGATGGCGGGTCGCTTCCGATCCGGCGACGCCGCGGTGAACAGCTCGCCCTTGACGTGACGTCAGCCCTTGCGCCGCTCCACGGCCGCCACCGCGCCGGTCGCCAGCGCCGCCACCAGGAAGGAGAGCAACGAGGCCGAGCTCCACGCCTGCGGGGTGAAGTGCACCGCCTCCTGCGCCTTCGCCCACAGGTCCGTCCACCAGCCGGCCACCGCCGTCGGCGCCAGGAACTGGTACACCGCGAAGCCCAGCGCCCACGGCGCCAGCATCACCCAGCGCGCCGGGGCGTCCTGGCTCAGGTTCCAGCCGCGCCGGCCCGCGCCCAGGAAGTAGTCCACCGCGAGCACCGCGAACAGCGGCACGAACACCGACCCGATCAGGCCGAGGAACGCGTAGTACGAGTCGGTGAACTCCTTGATCCGCAGCGCCAGCACCGTCACCAGCACGCCGATGCCGCCGGTCAGCACCCGCCGGTCCACCTTCGGCCACAGGTTGTGGATCGACATCGCCGTCGAGTACACGTTCGCGAACGACTGGTCCGACTCGCGCAGCACCAGCACCAGCAGGAACGCCCAGCCCGCCGCCACGCCGGTGAACGAGCCGAGGATCCTGTCCGGGTCGCCGCCGGACTGCAGCAGCGCCACCACGCCCAGCACGTAGCACCACACCTGGGCCACCGTGTAGCCGGAGAACGTCCCCCAGAACGCCTTCGCCGAACTGCGCGCGTGCCGGGTGTAGTCGGCGGCCAGCGGGACGAACGAGATCGACACCGCGATCACCGCGTCCGTCGCCGACAGGAAGCCGTCCCAGTTGCCCGCGCCCGGGTCCGGGAAGCCCTGCCGGGCGAACTGCACCGTGAAGTACACCATCGCCACACCGACCGCGACGGCCACGTACTTGCGCAGCACCGCGATCGCGCCCAGCGGCCAGATCGTCAGCACCGTCGTCAGCACGCCCGCCAGCAGCACGAACAGCCAGCGCCAGCCCTCGGTGCCGGCCACCGTCTGGGCGCCCCAGGCGATCACCGTCAGCTCGTACACGCCCCAGCCGACGCACTGCAGGATGTTCAGCACCGTCGGCACGTACGACAGCCGGGTGCCGAACAGGCCGCGCAGCACCGCCATGGCCGGCGCGCCCGTGCGGGCGCCCACCAGCGCCGCCACCGCCAGCATCGCGGTGCCGATCGCGGTACCCGCCACGACCGCCGTCACGGCGGCGGCGAAGCCCAGCTCGTGGCCCTGCTTGCCCAGCACCGTCGCGGCGCTGGTGAACCCGATCAGGCTCACCCCGAGGTTCGCCCACAACGCGAACAGCGCCCGGAAATCCAGCGTGCGCGGCGGCGCCGTGTCGAGGGTCAGCGGGGCCTCGGCCCGCACGGCCGTCTCAAGATCGGAAATTGGGGCAGACGGAACAGCCGTCATGGCCGATACTCCCTACGCCGGCATTACCCGGACAGGTTCCGGCGGTCAGCGCCCCCTCGACCGGGGCGGCGTCACCGCCATGCCCTACGGTCGATCCGGCGCACTCTCAGCCTGGCTGGTCCAAGCTCCCGCGACGTACTTCGGTTTACAGGAGCGACAGGCTAGCCTCCAGGTGAGGGAACGCCAAGGCCGGGGGGAACGGCGTCCGCATCGCGGGACCACTGATGTGCATGTCAGCGAGGCCTAAGGCTTCTCATGATTTCTTCAGGGGCCCGCTTACGGTGTCCGAATCCGGCATAGGAAAAACTGTGCCCCGAGGCTGTGGCCGCGCCGCCCGCGCGACGGACCACGCCCAAGGTTCTGTCAGCGATGGAGGTCGTCCGTGAGCACCGAGCACGCGAGTGGTACCACCCCGCCGGAGAAGGCCCCCGAGGCCACCGGCACCGAGGCGGCTTCCACTTCCGGGACGCCCGCGCCCGCGCCCGCCTACCTCGACGCCCCGCCGCCGGTGCTGCCGGCGGCCCCGGCCGCGCCCGCCGCGCCGGTGTCCGACGGCACCATGCAGCTCGCGAAGGTCCCCGCCGGGCCGGCGGCCCCGTCCGCCGCCCCCATCCCCGCTCCGGCTCCGGCTCCGGTGGACGCGCCGCCGCCGTTCCAGAACCCGTACGGCAGCGTCAGCGGGCCCAGCCCCTACACGCCGACCGCCGTCGCCCCGGCCGTGCCGCCGCTCGCCCAGGATGTGGCGCCGCTCGCCCAGGACGTGCCGGGCGGGGTCCCGGGCACGCCGGGCGCCCCGGGTGTTCCCGGCGTTCCCGGCGTTCCCGGCGAGGGCCAGCACCCGTTCGGCGCCGGTCACCCGGTGGGCGGCTGGGGGCACCCGTCCGGCGGTGCGGGCGGCTTCGGCGGACCGGGCGAACCGGGTGCGCCGTGGGGCGGCCCGCAGCCCGCTCCGGGCGGCGACTCCGGCAAGCGCAAGCGCGGCAGCCTGGTCGCCCTGGTCGCGGCGGTCGCCCTGGTGGCCGGCCTGGCCGGTGGCGCGATCGGCGCCTCCGTCTCGGGCAAGGACGGCGGCAGCGGCACCAGCCACAACAGCACCACCGTCAGCGTCGGCAACGCCCACCAGACCCTGGACCGGGCCCCCGAGTCCGTCGCCGGGATCGCCGCCAAGGCGCTGCCCTCCACCGTCACCATCAAGGCCTCGAACTCCAGCGAGTCCGGCACCGGCACCGGCTTCGTCTTCGACACCGAGGGCCACATCCTGACCAACAACCACGTGGTCGCGCCCGCCGCCAAGGGCGGCAAGCTCAGCGTCAAGTTCTCCGACGGGTCCTCCTACACCGCGTCCGTGGTCGGCCGCGCCGAGGGCTACGACGTCGCGGTGATCCGCCTCGACAACCCGCCCAAGGACAAGCTCGTCCCGCTGCCGCTCGGCGACTCCGACAAGGTCGCCATCGGTGACGCCACCATCGCCATCGGCGCGCCCTACGGCCTCGAAGGCACCGTCACCACCGGCATCATCTCCGCCAAGGACCGCCCGGTCGCCTCCGGCGACGAGACCGGCGCCAACTCCTCGTACATGAACGCCCTGCAGACCGACGCCTCGATCAACCCCGGCAACTCCGGCGGCCCGCTGCTCGACAGCTCCGGCTCGGTCATCGGCATCAACTCGGCGATCCAGTCCAACACCGGCGGCTCCGGCCGGGCCGGCTCCATCGGCCTCGGCTTCGCCATCCCGATCAACCAGGCCAAGTGGGTCGCCCAGACCCTGATCAAGGACGGCACCCCCGTCTACGCGATCCTCGGCGTCCTGCGCAACGACGACTACCGCGGCGACGGCGCCCAGATCGCCACCGCCCCCGTCCGCGACACCCCCGCCGTCACCCCCGGCGGCCCCGCCGACCAGGCCGGCCTCAAGGCCGGCGACGTCATCACCAAGCTCGGCGGCGTCGCCATCGACAGCGGCCCGACCCTGGTCTCCGAGATCTGGACCCACAAGCCCGGCGAAAAGGTCGAGGTCGAGTACACCCGCGACGGCAAGGCCGCCAAGACCACCGTCACCCTCGGCGAACGCAAGGGCGACAACTGACCACCCCTCCACAACGGAGTGCACCGAACCCGCTCCGACCCGTTAGGCTGGCCTCCGCCGAGGAGGGTTGCCCGAGCGGCCTAAGGGAACAGTCTTGAAAACTGTCGTGGCCTCGCGCCACCGTGGGTTCAAATCCCACACCCTCCGCGCCTGAGGACGGCCCCCGACCTGCAGTTCCGGTCGGGGGCCGTTCGGCGTACCCGGGGCTGAGGGGCCGTCAGGGGAGGCGGCCGTGGGCCTGGGCGAGGGTGAGGGCGGCGAGGGTCATGCCGTCGTCGAGGTGGCCGGTGGTGATCCAGTGGCGGAGGTCGGGGAGCGGGAGCCAGCGGGTTTCGGTGACTTCGTCGGGGAGCAGGGGGGTTCCGGTGGGGGTGCGGACGGTGGCGCGGACGACGGCGACGGTGCTGGCGAGCAGGCCGGAGTCGGGAGTCATGGTGCCGAGGAGCTCGAACTCGGCGTCGGGGACGCCGAGTTCTTCGTGCAGTTCGGCCCGCGCGGTGACCAGCGGGTCGGCGCTCTGCGAGAAGCCGCGGGGCAGGCCCCACTGGAGGCGGCCGAGCGGGTAGCGGTAGGTGCGGACCAGTCCGATCCGGTCGCGGTGGACGGGGATGATCACCACGCCGTGGCCCTCGTCGCGGTGACGGATCCTCAGGTAGTGCCCGGCGGCCCCGCTCGGGAAGGCGACCTCGTCGTCGTAGACGTCGACGAAGCGGTTGCGGTACGCGAGGACCTCCCGGGTGCGGCGGATGGCGTCCGGGTGCTCGGTGTCCGTCATGGCGTCAGCTCCTCACATCGACGACTCGTCCCAGCGCGCAGGCCAGCCGTCTGGTGGAGAGCCGGCGCGCCACGCTGTCCTTGCCCTTGCGGTACAACACGTTGCCGACCGCACCGGCCGCCATCGCGGGGTAGCCGACCAGCCCGGGCAGTTTCCACACCTCGGTGGCCAGTGCGGGGCCGACCGTGCCCGCCGCGGTGAGCACCAGTTCGACCGCCAGTCCGCCGATCGGGGCCAGCCCGGTCCGGTCGCCGAGGACGGCGGCGACCCGGGCCAGGTGGGTGTCCAGCGCCTTGCGCGCGGAGAGCGGGTCCTCGGCCGCCCGCAACCGCTCGACGCCCTGCCAGAACGGCGACTTGGCGGTGCGGCCGCGTTCGGCGCGGGCCCGCAGCAGTGCGGAGATCGCGTCGGCGGCGTCGGTGCGCAGCGCCGCCATCCGGGCCCGCACCCGCTCGTCGGCGAGACCGGCCGCCGCGCCGACCTTCACCTCGAACAGCGGCCCGGAGCCGGTGTCGTCCGGTTCCGGGAGGGCCCGCCCGGCCCGGTAGCGGTACTGGGCGAGGGCGAGTTCCTGGGCGGTGGCGCGGGCGGCGAGCCGGTGGTCGTCGCGGCCCTGGCCGGTGCTGAGGGTGGTGTCGGCGACGCCGATGGAGTCCACCACGATCAGGTTGTAGAGCGTGTCGACGAACTCCACCAGCAGGCCGAGGGTCTCCGGCCCGCCGACGATCTCCTCGGGGGTCCGTCCGGCGGCGTCGCCGGGCCACGGCCGGGGCAGCCGCAGCCGGCTGCGCTGGTGGAACGCGTGCGGACGGTCGGCGCCGAGGCGGCGGATCGCGGTGGCCAGCGTGGCATGCACCTCCCGGTACGGCTCGGGCAGGCCGGCCACCGCCCGGCCCATCGGCGAGGTCTCGTCCACGGCGGCGAGCACCAGCTCGCCGAGGGCGTACAGCCGGGCCGGCGGCCGGGCCGCCACCCGGGGGAGGTGCCGGAACTCGTCGCGGACCACCGACAGCCCGTCGGCCCGTTCCGGGTCGAGCCACTCGGCGTTCAGCAGCCGGTCGAAGTCGGCGGCCTGCTCCCGTACGTCGCCGGGGTCGAGCCCGTACCCGGCGGGGTCGTTGAGCTCGGGCAGCAGGCTGCTCAGGAACGGACTGGCCGGATCGACCGCCTGGGCGAGGATGCCGGCAACCGCGTCCTCGTACGAGCGCACCCCGAACAGGTGGAGCCGGAACGGGTGTTCGCCCGCAGCGCCGCTGTCCCGGGCCCGCAGCACGGTGGCCGCGACCCGCTGGAACCCGAACGAGTCGAAGGCGTACGACTGCGGGACGACCACCTCGCGGCCGAGCGCCAGCGTCATCAGCACCTCGGTGAAGATCTGCAGGTGCAGCTCGTCGTGGTACCCCTGCTGAAGCCCGTCCGGCCCGGGCCAGGCCAGCCGGGTCGAGTCGAGCGACTCCAGGTACTGGTACCGCGTGCCGTCGTCGTACGCCATGTCGTGCCCCCCAGGACGAACCGTCGCACCGGGGACGCTACCTGTGGCGTCCAGTGCTGAACAGCCCCGGGCCGACGGGTCGTCAGAACAGCGTCGGATCCTCGTCCTGGGCGGGCAGGCCGGGCAGCGCGTCCTGCCACAGGGCGGCGTCGCTGAGCGGGAGCTGGCGCATGCTGCCGTCGCACAGCACCAGCGAGCGGCGGTCGCGTTTGTGGTCGTGGATGACGCCGTAGCCGGTGCGGCGGGTGGGCATGAGGGCGACCGGGCGGCCGCAGGCGGGGCACTGGACACGGGGTGCGCGCATGGGTACCAGGGTGCCCGAACCGACCGACAGCCCGACAGGGGCCGGCGACGCTTGCCGGGGGCGGGGCGGGGGAGGAGAGTGCGGGCGGAACGAGTGGAGGTTGTCGTGGGTGAGTTGGTCGAGCGGCTGAGCGAGGGGCTGCCGGACGGCGCCGTCGCGGTGGACCCGGACGTCACGGGCGCGTACGCCCGCGACATGGCGGGCTTCTGCGACGCGGGCGAGCCGGCCGTGCTGGTTTTCCCGGAGACGGTCGAACAGGTGCAGTTCGTGATGCGCACCGCGACCGAACTGCGGGTGCCGGTGGTGCCGCAGGGCGCGCGCACCGGCCTGTCCGGCGGCGCGAACGCCGTTGACGGCTGCATCCTGCTCTCGCTGACCAGGATGAACCGGATCCTGCACCTGGACCCGGTCGACCGGATCGCGATCGTGCAGCCCGGCGTGGTCAACGCCGAACTCTCCCGGGCCGCCGAAGCCCAGCAGCTGGCCTACCCGCCGGACCCGTCGAGCTGGGAGTCCTGCACCATCGGCGGCAACATCGGCACCGGCGCCGGCGGCCTGTGCTGCGTGAAGTACGGCGTGACCAGCGAGTACGTGCTCGGCCTTGACGTGGTGCTGGCCGACGGCCGACTGCTGCGGACCGGCCGGCGCACGGCCAAGGGCGTGGCCGGCTACGACCTGACCCGGCTGCTGGTCGGCTCCGAGGGCACCCTCGGCGTGGTGGTCGAGGCGGTGCTCGCGCTGCGCCCCGCGCCCGGCCCGCAGCTGGTGCTGGCGGCCGAGTTCGACTCGGTGGACGCCGCCGGGCAGGCGGTGTGCGAGGTGATGGCCGCCGGGTTCACGCCCTCGCTGATGGAGCTGATGGACGCCACCACCGTCCGCGCGGTCAACGAGATGGCACAGATGGGCCTGCCGGAGTCGACCCGGGCGCTGCTGCTGGTGGCCTTCGACGGCCCGGACCAGCGCGCGTTGCTGGACGCGGTCGGTGCGCTGTGCACGGCCGCCGGGGCCACCGAGGTGGTGCCGGCCGAGGACCGGGCGGAGTCCGAACTGCTGCTCCAGGCCCGCCGGTTGGCGCTGCCCGCGCTGGAGCGGATGGGTACCACGATGATCGACGACGTGGCGGTGCCGCGCAGCGCGCTGGCGGCGATGCTGAACGGCGTCGCGGAGATCGCCGAGCGGCACCGGCTGACCATCGGCGTGGTCTCGCACGCCGGCGACGGCAACACCCACCCGGTGGTGATCTTCGACGCCCGGGATCCGGAGCAGGTGGAGCGGGCCCGGACCTCCTTCGACGAGATCATGGCGCTCGGCCTGGAGCTGGGCGGCACGGTGACGGGCGAGCACGGCATCGGGCTGCTGAAGCGCGAGTGGCTGGCCCGGGAGCTGGGATCGGTCGGGTTGGAGTTGCAGCGGCAGATCAAGGCGGTCTTCGATCCGCTGGGTCTGCTCAATCCAGGAAAGATGATCTGAGAACCGGGAAAGATGATCTGAGAATCGTTCTGAATTCGGATCGGATTTCCCTCGCATCCCTTGGGCGGATGAATATCGACATTTGACGGTCACCGCACCGGAACGGGGCGCGGGCCCACCGTTCGTGCGCCCGCAGGGTGGCGCGACTCGCGGGGAACCGGGGGCCTGACCGGCGCCACCAGCCTCGGTCGGCCCAGGTAGAAGTGCAGCTCAACGGCGTTGCGGCCGACGGCTGGTGGCCCCCGGCGGGCCAATCCGCGGGGCCGGCGTATCACGCGAACGAGGGAAAATGCCCAGCGGCGCTGGTGCTTTGTCGATTTGTTGCGGAATTCTGTTCCCAGGAAGTGCAGGACAGCAATTCACGGTCATCAGCGGTGACCATCGGCAGTGGACAGGCAGTGGACAGGCAGTGGACAGGCAGCGGACATCGGCAGCACGGAGGAAATCCATGGCGCGCTACTGACCTCCCGGCGGGAGGTGCGGACGGATCGGCGGGGGCGCCGAGCCGGCCCGAGCACCGACCGCCGGAGTACCCGGGAGTGGAAAGGGTCACCCGCCTCGGGGCGTACGAGGAGCAGAAACCCCTCGGGGGCGCGGCAGCCGCGAACGGCACCGCGCCCCCGAGGGGTGTCGGGCGAAAACCGGAGGACTACCGTCGAGCGGTGAGGGTGGCCCCGACGCTGGCCGCGACCACGCAGCAGATGCCGACCAGCTGCGGCAGGCCCAGCACCTGGCCGAGCACCAGCAGCCCGACCAGCGCACTGACCGCCGGGTCCAGGCTGACGATCACGCTGAACACCCGCTGCGACATCCGGCGCAGCGCGACCATCTCCAGCGCGTACGGCAGCACCGGGAAGAGCAGGGCGACACCGGCGATCGCGAGCAGCAGCAGGGCGGGGGAGTCGGAGCCGGACAGTCCGTGCATCGCCTCGGCGGCGCCGAACGGGGCGAGCACCACCATGCCGACGGTGAAGGAGACCGCCAGGCCCTCGAAGCCCTTGAACGCCGCGCCGACCTTGTCGGTGAACAGGATGTAGCCGGAGTAGCAGGCGGCCGCCCCGAAGGCGCAGGCCAGGCCGACCGGGTCCAGGCTGGAGCCGGACTCGCCGTGGCCGAACAGGGTGAGCAGCACCACGCCGGCGGCGGCGAGCATCGCCCACAGCACGTGTCCGGCGCGCCGGGCGAAGACCAGGGCGACGGCGAGCGGGCCGAGGAACTCGATGGTGGCGGCGGTGCCCATCGGCAGCCGGTCGACGGCCGCGGCGAACAGCAGGGTCATGCCGGCGGATGCCACGCCGAGCAGTCCGGCCATCGCCAGGTCGCGCGGGCTGCGGCCGCGCAGCCGGGGGCGGGTGAAGGCGAGCAGCACGACGGCGGCGAAGGAGATCCGCAGGAAGGTCGCGCCGGCCACTCCCAGCACCCCGAACAGCGGCTTGGAGGCCGCCACGCCGAGCTGCACCGCCAGCATCGAGACCATGCACAGCACCGGTGCCGGGATACCGCCCAGCCGTCGTCGCATTCCGCTCGCCCGAGCCCGGCCGGAGCTGGTGACCTTGGAAACGGAGGCGATGGTGGGGAGTTTGGTGGTGCTTTCGACGGTGAGGGAGGTGCCTGGCATGAGATCGAGTGTCTCGTAAGGAGTGCTTTTGGTCAAAGACAGTTACCGCCGGATGGCGCGGGGGCCCACCCGGGAGTGCTTCGGCGCCCACAGTGGTGGCCGGCGGGCACCGGCGTCGCGTCCCGCCGCGCGAACCGACGACCGGGCGGCCACCTCGCCGCGCGACCATGAAAAGGCGGTGCCCCCGCATTCCGAACACGCCACGGACCCGGACGGACACGGGCGGAGACGGAAAGCCGCGCAGGTCGGCGGCGTCGGTCTCATCTCGGTTGCGGCTACTGACAGCGCGGGTGTGCCGGGGAAACAATCGAGGCATCGCACTACCTGCGGGTAACAATCCGCCGGCCGGTCAAGGAGGACCCCTGGTGTACAGCACGATGCAGGACGTTCCACTCACTGTCGCCCGGATTCTGCAGCACGGGTCCACCATTCACAGCCGGTCGACCATCACCACCTGGACCGAGAACGGCCCAGTCGTGCGGACCTTCGCCGAGGTCGGCGGCCGCGCCGCGCAGCTCGCCCACGCGCTCCGGGACGAACTCGGGGTGACGGACGGCAGCGTGGTGGCCACGCTGATGTGGAACAACACCGAGCACCAGGAGGCGTACCTGGCGATCCCGGCCATGGGCGCGGTGCTGCACACCCTGAACCTGCGGCTGCCCGCCCAGCAGCTGGAGTACATCGTCCGGCACGCCGCGGACCGGGTGGTGATCGTCAACGGCTCGGTGCTGCCGCTGCTCGCCGCCGTCCTGCCGCGGCTCGGCGACGTGGTCCGGCACATCGTGGTGGCCGGCCCGTACGACCCGGCGCTGCTGGCGGGCTTCGAGGGGACGGTGCACGACTACGAGGCGCTGATCGCCGGCCGCCCGACCGACTACCCGTGGCAGACCGAGATCGACGAGAAGCAGGCCGCCGCGCTCTGCTACACCTCGGGCACCACCGGCGACCCCAAGGGCGTGGTGTACAGCCACCGGTCGATCTACCTGCACTCGATGCAGATCATCGCCGCCGACAGCTTCGGCCTGACCGCCCGCGACACCGTGCTGCCGGTGGTGCCGATGTTCCACGTGAACTCCTGGGGCATCCCGCACGCGGCGTTCATGACCGGCGCGAGCCTGCTGATGCCGGACCGCTTCCTGCAGCCCAAGCCGCTGGCCGAGATGATCGACCGGGTGAAGCCGACCTTCAGCGCCGCCGTCCCGACCATCTGGACCGGCCTGCTGGACGAGCTGGACGCCGGTGACTACGACACCTCCACCCTGAAGACCGTGGTGATCGGCGGTTCGGCCTGCCCGCCCGCGCTGATGAAGGCCTTCGAGGAGCGGCACGGGATCCGGGTCATCCACGCCTGGGGCATGACCGAGACCTCCCCGCTGG
Organism: Kitasatospora sp. NPDC059673; assembly: GCF_042734215.1. NCBI lineage: Bacteria > Bacillati > Actinomycetota > Actinomycetes > Kitasatosporales > Streptomycetaceae > Kitasatospora > Kitasatospora sp. NPDC059673. The sequence continues at coordinate 62,901 of NZ_JBHWEN010000021.1, forward strand.
GCACCGTCGCCCACCCGCCGGCCGGCGTCAGCGGCGAGGACGAGTGGGCCTACCGGGTCACCCAGGGTGTCTTCCCCGCCTCCGTGGAGGCCCGGCTGATCGGCCCCGGCGGCGAGCCGATGTCGCACGACGGCGTCGCGGAGGGCGAGCTGGAGGTGCGCGGCCCGTGGATCGCCGGGGCGTACTTCGGCGGCGCGGACGGCGAGGCAATCCGGCCCGAGGACAAGTTCAGCCCCGACGGCTGGCTGCGCACCGGCGACGTCGGCACCATCACCGCCGACGGCTACCTGACCCTCACCGACCGGGCCAAGGACGTGATCAAGTCCGGTGGGGAGTGGATCAGTTCGGTCGCCCTGGAGAACCACCTGATGGCCCACCCCGAGGTGGCCGAGGCCGCCGTGGTGGCCGTCCCCGACGAGAAGTGGGGCGAGCGCCCGCTGGCCACCGTGGTGCTGCGCCCCGGCGCCACCGCCGGCCTGCCCGAGCTGCGGGCCTTCCTGGCCGAGCGGGTCGCCTCCTGGCAGCTGCCGGAGCGCTGGTCGGTGATCGAGTCGGTGCCGAAGACCTCGGTGGGCAAGTTCGACAAGAAGGTGATCCGGGCCGACTACGCCGCCGACCGGCTGGACGTGACGGTGGTCGGCAAGGAGTGACCGCCAACGGCCCCACGGGGGCCACGGCGGTCACCACGGTCACCACGGTCATGGCGGCGGCGGCAACAGCTGGGCCACCGCCGCCCGGACGACCGGCGTCGGCTTCGGCCTGCACAGCGGCGCCACCGCGGTGCTGCCGATCGCCCCGGCCTTCGTCCCCGGCCACGCACTGACCGCGCGCGGCGTGCCGAAGGCCGGCCCGAGCGTCCGCGAGGCGACGAAGGCCGCGCAGACCGCCGACACCGTGTCGATCCTCGTGCTGGAGCTGATCGACAACGGTCTGATGGCCGCCCTCCCGGGCAGCTGCTGTTCCGGGTCCGCCGGCTGATCGGCCACGCCGTCGTGCATGCCCACCACTGACCCCGGGCGGGCCACGAACGCCCGAAGGGCCCCGCCGCAGCTCTCGGTTCTGCGGCGCGGCCCTTCGGGCCCGGTCAGCGACCGTTCACGACGGTGTTGCCGGTGATCGACCCGTCGGTGCCGTCCACCATCACCAGGTGGCGGACGCCGTCCGTGCCGAGCACCTCGACCGCCCAGGAGCTACCGCCGCCCTCCCGGCCGACCACCGACAGCGCGCCCACCTTGCCGCCGGGCACCGCACCGGCCGCCTTGGCCAGCGCCTGATCGGCGGCCACGGCCGGCAGCGGCGCCGGCGCGAGCTTCGCCGCCCGACCACCCGGCTGCTCCGCCCCACTGCCCTGGGCACCGCGGTGCGCCGCCTTCCCGTCGCCCTTCCCGTTGCCCTCCCTGTCGCCCATCCAGCCGTCCATCCGGCCGTCCTGGTGGGCCCCCGGCCAGCCGTACGCACCGGGCGCACCGGGCGCCCCGGGTGCCTCGGGCGCACCCGGCACCCGGTGCCCGAACCCCCACTCGGCCATCGGCCGCCCACGCTCGGGGTGGTGCAGCGCCACCCCGGCGGTGAGCGCGACTCCCAGTACCAGTACGGCCGCCGCGCCCAGTGCCCAGCGGCTGCCCCGCCGCTTCGGCAGCCGGACCCAGCGCCGACGGAACGCCGGCCCGGCCGCCTTCCCGACCTCGGGCTCGAACGGCTCCGGCGACTGCGGCATTGGCGACTGCGGCTCGGACATCTGCGTCCCACTTCCCCTCGACGACCCGGCCGGGACCGAATCCGCCGGCCGGGCGCCCAGCATGCCGCCGCCCGCCTGAAGCCAAGCTGAAGCCGCCCCCACGGCCCGGCCCGGCGCCTGCCACGCTGGTTTCCATGCGCGTACTGGTGGTCGAGGACGAACGGCGGCTCGCCGCCGCACTGCAACGCGGCCTGCGGGCCGAGGGGTTCGCCGTCGATGTCGCCCACGACGGCGAGGACGGCCTCTGGCTGGCCACGGAGCACGACTACGACGTGATCGTGCTCGACATCATGCTGCCCCGGCTGAACGGCTACCGGGTCTGCGCCCGGCTGCGGGCCGCCGGCGACGACACCCCGATCCTGATGCTGACCGCCAAGGACGGCGAACTCGACGAGGCCGAGGCGCTGGACACCGGCGCCGACGACTTCCTGTCCAAGCCGTTCTCCTACGTGGTGCTGGTGGCCCGGCTGCGCGCCCTCGTCCGGCGGACCGGACGCCGCCTCCCGCAGACCCTGGAGTTCGGCGACCTGGCGATCGACCCGGCCCGCCGCACCTGCACCCGCGCGGGCACCGAAGTGCGGCTCACCACCCGCGAGTTCGCCGTCCTGGAGTGCCTGGCCCGGGCGGCCGGCGGGGTGGTCTCCAAGCGCGAGATCCTGGAGCGGGTCTGGGACTCGGCCTACGACGGCGACCCGGCCGTCGTCGAGGTCCACATCAGCGCCCTGCGCCGCAAGATCGACGCCCCGTTCGGCCGCAGCGCCGTCGGCACCGTCCGCGGCGCGGGCTACTGGTTGGCGGCGGACGGTGGTTGATCGCCTGCGCCGCCTCCGACCTCGCCTCCTGCGCCTCCTGCGCCTCCTGCGCCGCCTGCGGCGGTTCGTGCCGCGCTCGGTCCGCGCCCGGGCGACCTTCGCCGCCACCGCGGTGGTGACGCTCGCGCTGGGCGGCAGCTCGGTCGCGCTGCTCGCCGTGCTGCACACCAACCTGCTCCGCACCGCCCGGGACTCCGCGGTCGAACAGGCCGGCAAGGTGGTCGAGCTGGCGTCCCGCGAACACCTGCCGCCGGTCCTCTCCCCGCGCGGCGGAGCCTCCGTCTGGGTGCTGGACGCCGACGGGAAACCGGTCGCCGCCACCCCGGACCTGCTGTTCCGCCCCCTCGCAGCGCCGCCCGCCCCGAAGCTCCCGGGCCCGCACGCCCCCGTCCCGCCCGCCCCCGTCCCGCACGCCCCCGGACCGGACAACGGCCTGCTCCCGTACCCGTCCGGTGAACCGCCGTTGATGCTCGGGCCGCGCATCCACGACCGCCGCCAGCAGGTGATCACCTTGTCCGTCACCGGACCGGACGGGCCGCTCACCGTGCATGCCGCCGCCTCGCTGCGCGACGTGGACGCCGCCGGGGACACCACCGGCACCGCCCTGGCCGTCGGCGTCCCGGTGCTGGTGCTGCTGGTCGCGGCCGTCACCTGGCGGGTCACCGGCCGGGCGCTGCGCCCGGTGGAGGCGATCCGCGCCGAGGTCGCCGAGATCACCGGCCACGACCTGCACCGCCGGGTCCCCGTCCCGCACACCGGCGACGAGGTGGCCCGGCTGGCCGTCACCGTCAACGCCACCCTGGACCGGCTGGAGGACGCGGGCCTGCGCCAGCGCCGCTTCATCGCCGACGCCTCGCACGAACTGCGCAGCCCCATCGCGGTGTTGCGCACCCAGCTGGAGGTGGCGCTGGCCCACCCGGACCCGGAACTGTGGCCCGAACTGCTCGCCGACGCGCTGGAGGACACCGTCCGCCTGCAGGACCTGGCCGCAGACCTGCTGCTGCTGGCCCGGCTGGACGCCGCCGACCCGGTCGCCGTCGAACTCCTCGACCTGACCGCCCTGTTCGCCGACGCGCTGGCCGCCCGCACCGCCGACCGGATCCCGGTCACGGCCCAACTTGCCGAGGGCGCCCAGGTGTTGGGCAACCGCACCTGGCTGACCAGGCTGCTCACCAACCTGGTCGACAACGCCCAGCGCTACGCCACGAGCCGGGTGAAGGTCCAACTCGCGCTCCAGGGGCCGCTGGTGGTGCTGGAGGTGTCCGACGACGGGCCGGGCATCCCGGCGGCCGACCGGGAGCGGGTGTTCGAGCGCTTCACCCGGCTCGACGACGCCCGCAGTCGCGAACTCGGCGGCGCCGGGCTGGGGTTGGCCATCGCCCGGGATCTCGCCGGGCACCACGGCGGCACCCTGTCCGCCGAGCCCGCCCGCACCGGCGCCCGCCTGGTCGCCCGCCTGCCGAAGGCGGGGGCCGAACAGGACTGACGTGCAGTCAGAACGAGGCGGCCGTCGCCACCTGCCCCAACGCGCCGACCCGGGCCAGCAGTTCGACGATCCGGCGCTGCACCTCGTCGGTGGTGGAGCGCTCAGCCAGGAACAGCACGTTCGCGCCGGTGCGCAGCCCGGCGCGGGCCTGCGGGTCCAGGTCGGCCGAGGTGTACACCACCAGCGGGGTGCGGTGCAGGCGATCGTTGGCGCGCAGCCAGTCCAGCAGGCCGAGGTCGCCGCGTTCGATCCGCTGCAGGTCGAGCACCACCAGGTTGGGCTGGATGCTGCTGGCCCGGGCCACCGCCTCGTTCTCGTCGGCGGCGTGCTCCACCTGCATGCCGCGCCGCTCCAGGCTGGCGACCAGCGCGGCGGCGACGTCGGGGTCGGACTCCACCAGCAGGACCCGGGCGGCGTGGTTCTCGCTGTCCCGGGGGGCCAGTGCCCGCAGCAGCACGGCCGGGTCGGCCCCGTAGGCGGCGTCCCGGGTGGCCTGGCCGAGACCGGCGGCCAGCAGCACGGGGATCCGTCCGGCCAGTGCGGCGGTGCGCAGCGCCTGCAGGGCGGTGCGGGTGATCGGCCCGGTCAGCGGGTCGACGAAGAGGGCGGCGGGGGTCTGCGGCACCTGGGCGTCGACCTCCTCGCGGGAGGCCACGACGACCGGCCGGAAGCCCCGGTTCTGCAGCGCGCCGTGGGTGGACGGGTCGGGTTCGGGCCACACCAGCAGCGGCCGGGGGCCGTCGAACGCGGGCTCCTTGGCGGGGGCCAGTTCGGCGACCGGCCGGGGCGGCGTGCGCCCCTCGACCACGCCGGGCCCGGCGGGCAGCGCCAGCGCGCCGCCGCTCTCGCCCGAACCGGCGGGCAGTGCCTGCCCGTTGACGGCCTGCGGGGCCGTCTCGCCCGGGGCGGCGGGCAGTTCTTCGGCCTGCTGCGGCGTCCCGGGCGGCGGGAAGGCGCCCGGGAAGGCCAGCGGGCGCGGCGGGACGAGCCCGCCCAGGCCGGTGCCGACCGGCTGCGGCTGGCCGCTCTCGGCGGCGACCGGCTGCGTGGCGGGCACCTGGGGCACGGCCGGCGCGGCGGGCCGGACGGCGACCTCCAGCGCGGTGGACGGCTCCGGGGCGCCGGCGGGGACGGGCGGCAGTACCGTCGTCACCTCCTCCGCCCTCTCCGCGGTGTCGGCCGGCAGCGCCAGCCGCCGCCGTCGCCCGGTGGGCTGGGCCGGCGGCACGACGGGCTCCGGCGGGCTGGTGGGCAGCGCGTGCTCCAGCCCCGGGTAGACGGGCGTACCGGCGTCCGGGATTCCGGGCAGCTGCAGCGCCGGTGAGCTGTCGCCGGAGCCGGCGTGCGCCCGGCGGGCCCGCCGCCCGGTGCGGCTCGGCGGCTCGGCGCTCGGCAACTGTCCGTCCCCGGCGGACCCGGCGGCCCCGCTTTCGGCCGGTTCGGCGGCGGCCGGCCCGGGGCTGCCGGGAGCGGCCGGTTCGGGCGGGGCGTCGTCCTCGCGGGCCGGACGGGCCCGGCGGCGGCCGGAGCCCTGGGTGTCGTCGGCCCGGGCGGTGGCGGCGCCGTCCTTGGCCGGCTCGGGCTTTGACGCTTCGTCGCCCTTGGTCGCCTCCGGCTCGGCCGCGGGGGGCTGCCCGGGGAGGTCGGGCAGCATCGCGGTGTCGGAGTCCTTGGGGACGTGCTGCTGCTTGTCCGGCGTGTCCCCGTCGCCACCGTCGGGGTCGAGCGGCAGCTCCACCACGTAGGTGGCCCCGCCGCCGCCGGGCAGGTCGTGCCGCTGCAGGACGCCGCCGTGCCGCTGGACGGCGGCGCGGGCGATCGGCAGGTGGACGGCGCTGGCGCTCTGCGCGGGGCCGCGCACCTCGATCCGGGCGACCTGTCCGCGCTGGGCGGCGGCCAGCACCACCATCGGCGGCTGCCCGGGGTCGGGGGCCGGCCCGGCGAACGCCCCGCCGGTGGTGGCGGATTCGTCCTCGGCGCGGGCGGGTTCGGGTACGGGGGTGACGCCGCTGACGTCGGCGACCAGGTGGGCGAGCGCCTGGGCGAGGCGTTCGCGGTCGGCGAGCACCTTCACGGCGGCGGCGTGCACCGAGTAGCGGACCCGGCCGGGGCCGACCAGTTCGCCGGCCCGGTCGACGGCCAGCTGCACGACCTCGTCCAGGCCGATCCGTTCGCGGTCCAGGGCGGCCTTGCCGCGCTCGGCGGCGGCCTCGAAGCGCTGGTGCTCCAGCACGCCCTCGATCAGCCGGCCGAACCGGCGGCACTCGTCGGCGAGCCGGCGCAGCGTCCAGTTGGCCTCCGGCCAGAGCTGCCCGGCGGGGTCCGCGGCGAGCGCGTCGATCCGCCGGTGCAGGGCGCCGAGCGCGCCGCCGAGTTCGGACTCCAGCACGGCGGTGAGGTGCTCGTTGCGTGCGGTGAGCGCGAGTTCGTGGGTGCGGTCGGTGAACGTCATGACGGCGCCGACCAGTTGCTCGCCGTCCCGGACCGGCGCGGTGGTCAGATCGACGGTGACGGGGCTGCCGTCCTTGCGCCACAGCACGGTGTTGCGGATCCGGTGCTTGCGGCCGGAGTGCAGGGTGTCGTTCAGCGCCGAGCTCTCGGCGGCCAGCGGGCTGCCGTCGGGCTGCGAGTGCTGGATCAGCGGGTGCAGTTCGCGGCCGCCGAGTTCGCTGGCCCGGAAGTCCAGGATGTGCGCGGCGGCCGGGTTGACCAGCACCACGCGGCCTTCCAGGTCGACGCCGAGGACGCCCTCGGCGGCGGCCCGCAGGATCATCTCCGTCTGCTTGTGCTGGCGCCGCAGTTCGGACTCCACGCCGAGACGCGTCGACAGGTCACGGACCAGGATCAGCAGCAGGTCCTGGTCGGTGGTGGTGAAGGACAGGAAGCCGTGCGCCTCCCCGCCGCCCTCGTCGGTGAAGTCGTTGCCGGACACCTCGACGGCGAAGGTGGTGCCGTCGGTGCGTCGGGCGGTCATCCGGACCGGTGTTTCCAGGCTCTGGGTCTCGCTCGCCGGGGGCCGCATCGAACCGGGGATTCGGCTGGGGTCGAACTCCGGCAGCAGGTCCAGCACTCCCCGGCCGACCAACGAGGTGCCGGGGGCCTGCAGGCTCTCCACGGCGGCCTTGTTGACGTCGACCACCGTGCCGTTGGAGTTCACCAGCAGCAACGGATCGGGCAGTGCGTCGAGTATCGCGGCGAGGCGAGCAGCGCCTCGGGTCGGCCTGCTGCTCACGTCGACAGGTCTCCTCACGCCTTCGGGCCGCCGCTTCGACGGGCGGCTCTGGCTCTCCTCGGAGACTGGAGTATCTCATTCTTCTTTGCGCCGTGGACGACCCGGCCAGTATCGTTGTGGTGGTTGGTGCCGGAGCCTTCGGCTGTGGCATCATCGCAGTCGCACGGAGTGCGCCGGAGTCCCGGTCGCAGTCCGGGTGTTGGAGGCGTCGCCTAGTCCGGTCTATGGCGCCGCACTGCTAATGCGGTTTGGGCTTTACCGTCCATCGAGGGTTCAAATCCCTCCGCCTCCGCTTCACCGGGAGCCCCGTCGGTCACTGACCGGCGGGGCTCTCGCGTTGTCTGGCGTTGTTCGCCGAGCGGCCTCCGAGGCGGCCTTGACGGGGCCACCGGCAATCGATTTCGCCCCAGGTCGCCGGTCATGTAATGTTGTCCCCGCACCGCCCAGGAGGCCAAGGCCGACGGGGCGAGCGCTCATAGCTCAACGGATAGAGCACTTGACTACGGATCAAGAGGTTGCAGGTTCGAATCCTGCTGAGCGCACCAATCTCCGCTCGCGGTTCCGCAAGGGGCCGTCCGAGCGCTCATAGCTCAACGGATAGAGCACTTGACTACGGATCAAGAGGTTGCAGGTTCGAATCCTGCTGAGCGCACCAGCCGAAGGCCCCGGGTTCCCACCCGGGGCCTTCGCCGTTCCCGGGCCGGCCGAGTTCGCGTTCCGCGGGTGTTCGCGGGCGGCTGCGGTTGAACGTGGCGGTGGCGGGTTGCGCGGGACGCGCTTGGGATCGGCGTGCCGGTCGAGGAGTTGGGCGGCGAACGCGGGCGCGCGGTCCGGGCGGCCGGACAGGGGGATGGCACGGCGGGCGGATCGCGATGGAGCGGGGACGCGCCGGGCGCGGACGCCGAGAGTACGGCGTGCAGCCACGCGTGCGCCTTCACCAGGCGCGGCGGCCGGTCGTCCCGGGCGAGCTGTTCCAGCAGAGCCTTGATCCGGGCCCAGCCGGTGCCGTCGGCGATCACCAGCAGCGGCCGCTCGAAGCCCTCGCCGACCGGCGGTCCGAGCCGCAGGCGCTCTCGGGGCCGGACGTCATCGCCCCGGTCGGAGCTGACGGTCAGGTACCGGCCGGCGGTGAACGGGTACGGGTGGTCGGGCGCCACGGTGAGCACCGCCAGGTCGGTGGTGGCGCGGCGGACGGCCGGCGCGGGGTGCCGACGGGGACGGCCTGCTCGGCCCGGCGCTCGACGACGGCGTGGCCGACACCGGCCGACCGCAAGGCCGTAGGGCACCGGGGAGGACCCCAGCCTGCGGCGGCTTCGGTCGGAGCCTGGCCCGCGATCTCCGCGACGACGCCGTACAGGGCCGTCCAGGACGCCGCGGCCACCGTTGTCCAGGCGTTCCCGAGGGCGGCCAGCTCGCGCCGACGGCGGGGAAGTGCCCGGGGAGGGCGCCGTACCCCGCGTGCGGGCGGCCCAAGCCCTGCGGCACGTCGACCACGGCGTCGGTGTCGGTGGCGTCGAGTTTGTTCGCACACCCGGGTTGTGCTCGAACAAATGGGCGTAGAAGTATGCGGTGACATCGCCCCCGCAGGGCTCGGCGCGGGCGAAGCTGCTTTTGGTGAGCGTGGAATCAATAGTCACGCCAGCCGACTCAACCGATAAACACACCAATTCCAATCAAGAGATCTGACGACCAGTCAAATAAGCGCAGCAGTGCCCGATTGATGCCCGCTTGGGCGAGTTGGTGCCCGGCCTGGCGGGTATCCCGATACTGCCGACCGATTGGCTGCTGAACGGGTGGAATCGGGCGATCGAGCAGGTGTCGGGGTACGACCGAAACCACATCGTGATTCCCTTTTGTCTGATCGTCATCACCATTCGGGTGTATGGCATCGGACCGCGAATTCGGCGGACGAAGACACCGAGAGGAGAGCCGGATGTGCCGACAGTTCCTCCACCGGGCCCCGGCCCCCGACGCCCGCCCGGCCGACGGTGACCGGCCCGGGCCCTGGATCGGCCGGACCACCACCGCCCTGATCGCCACCGGGCTGCTCACCGGTCTCGGCACCCCGCCGGTGGCCGCCCAGCAGACGCCCGACAGCTGGTCCGCCGAGCGGCGCGCCCAACTGCCCTCCGGGCTGGCCGTCCGGTTCGACTTCGAGGCCGTTCAGGGGGTGACGGTCGAGGCCGCGCCCGGCAAGCTCGCCGAACGGGCCGCCGGCGCCGGCGTCTACACCGACGGCATCCGCCCCGGCGACCCGGCCGAGACCTTCCGCGTCGCCGAGGACCACCCCCATGCGGACGGCTCCTGGCACCCCCTCGGCACGCTGCGGCTCTCCTTCTCCCGCCCCGTGCGCAACCCCCGCCTGCACCTCAGCGGCCTGACCGGCCTGGCCACCGGCCGGGGCGGTACCACCGGCACCAGTACCCGGCTGACGGTCGCCGGCGGCAGCCCCGCCGCCCCCACCCTGGTCGGTCGCACCGGCTGGCCGGGCTGGACGGTCGGCCCCGGCGAGCTCGCCCCCGCCGCCGACGGCCCCCGTGACGGCGACGCCGGCGGCGACGGCACGCTCGAACTGTCCGGCACCGTCACCACCGTCGAGCTGCGCGTCGAACAGCGCTCCACCGCCCGTGGCGGCTCCACCACCCCGCCGATGACGCTCCGTCCGGCCTGGACGGTCTCCCTCGACGAGAGCCTCGGCAGCGCCCCGCAGAGCTACGGCAACGCCTCCCACCTGGTCTCCGACCTGTTCCTCGGCCAGGACGCCGCACCGGCCAACCGCTCCCGGCCCGGCCTCGCCCAGTCCGTCGAGAGGCCGCTGCTGCCCGCCCCGCCCGCCGCCGGCCCGGTCGCGCTCAGCGTGGAGACCGACGGCGGGGCGAGCCGCCGCAGCCCCTGGGCCAGCCCGCCGTCGCCGCCCCGGCTCCAGCCCGGCCGCGCCGACCACCAGGGCGCCGACCCGACCCTCGCCTTCCCCGCCGAGGCCACGCCCGGGCGCACCTACCGGATCGAGGTGCCGGTCGGCCCCGGCCCCGAGCCCGCGGTGCTGGCCGGCTGGATCGACTTCGACCACAACGGGCGGTTCGACCCGGCCGAGCGGGTGCAGGCCGAGGTCCCCGCAGGGGCGAGCAGCGCCGCGCTGGAGTGGATGGTCCCGGCCGGCGCCGCGAGCGGCGACACCTGGGCCCGGCTGCGGGTGGCCCGCGACGGCTCCCAACTCGTCACCGCCGACGGCTTCGCCGACTCCGGGCAGGTCGTCGACCAGCGGGTCGCCCCGGCCGTCCGCGCCGCCGAACCGGAGAGCGCCGCCGACGGGCCGGAGATCGGCCTGCCCGTCCCCGGCACCGTCACCGGCGAGGTACGCCCCGAGTTCCGCGGTGACGGCGCGCGGGCCGGAGCGGGCATCGCCGTCCAGGAGAACGGCGCCACCCTGTGCACCGCGCAGGTCGGCGAGGACGGCAGCTGGAACTGCCGCCCCGACAGCGCGCTCGGCGAGAGCACCCACGCCCTCGTCCTGGCGCAGACCCTGCCGGGCGGCACGGCCGTGCGCGGTGAGCCGTTCCGGCTGACCGTCAAAACCACGGCGCCGACCGCCCCCGTGCTCACCCTGCCCGCCTACAGCAACGATCCGGGCCTGCTGGTCACCGGCCTCGGCGAGCCCGCCTCCGCCGTCACCGTCACCGCGGACGGCGGGCCGGAGGACCTCGACCTGTGCACCACCGGCGTCGCCGCCGACGGCAGTTGGTCCTGCCTGCCGGTGGAGAACCTGGCCGACGGCGTCCACCGGCTCACCCCGCACGCCCGCGACGGCGCCGGCAACCACTCCGACGGCAAGTCCGTCGCGCTCACGGTGGACACCGTCGCGCCCGACAAGCCACGGCTGCTCTCGCCGACCGCCGGTGAACTCCTGCACACCGCCCGCCCCTTGATCAGCGGCCGCGCCGAGCCCGGCGCCACCGTCACCGTCACCGCCGGCCACGGCAACAGCGCACCCGCCACCGTGTGCAGCGCCGTCGCGGCCGCCGACGGCAGCTGGTCCTGCACCGCCACCCACGACCTGGCGGGCGGCGAGGTCACCCTGATCGCCACCGCCACCGACCCGGCGGGCAACGGCACCCCGGGCGACCCGGTCCGGGTCCCCGTCCCGGCCACGGCGGGCGGCAGCGCCGCACCGACACCGTCTCCGGCAACGGCCGTGCCCTCGCCGGCGGTGTCGGTCCCGCCGTCCGCCCACAGCCCGGCCGCGACGAGCCCATCCGCCCCGCCCTTCCCGGCCGGGATTCCGACAGGTGCGGCCCCCTGGGTGCCGGTCCTGTCGGACCTCCTGCCGATCGTGGTGCCGGTGGTGATCCCGGTGCTGACGCCCACGCAGGCACCACCGGTTCCGACGCCGGCGCCCACGCCGACCGGGGGCCAGAGCTCGCCCGCAGCGAGCCCGTCCGTCTCCGCCTCGGCCACCGCGTTCGCCTCTGGCACTGCCCCGGCTTCGGCCGGCGCCTCCGCCGCGGCCATGGCTTCCGCCTCTGCGTCCGTTTCCGCCGCCGTGCCGGTGCCCAGCACGGTCGCCGTGCCGCCGCCGCCCTTCCTGGCGCCGGGGGTGATGCCCGATCAGCCGGTGTTCGCGGCGCCGCACCCGGGGTCGCCGCAGGCCCCGGAGCCGCGGGTGCCGGACGGGACGGCCGCGCCGTCCGGGAGCCCGTCGCCGGTCATCGCGTCGCCCGCGGTGATGCCGTCGGCCGGGAGGCCGAGCGTGACCCGGCCCCCGTCGGCCGCTGCACCGGCCGTGCAGGCCGCACAGCCCAAGCAGCCCAAGCACGCCGCGCGGGCCGAGCAGACCGGTGCCGGCTCTGCGGACGAGGTCGCGAGGGGGCGGACGTTGCCGGCACCACCGCCGGGTGGGGCGGCGGTGGTGCATCGGGCGGCGGCCACCGGATGGCGCGGACTGGCCTGCGGGGCGCTGCTGATCACGGCGGGCTTCGGGCTGCTGGTGCGCCGGATGCTCGCCAGTCGTCGCGGTGGCGCCCGCCGCCACTGACGGTCGGCTCGGTACCGCCCGTCCCGCGATGTGCGGCGGGCGGTACTCCGGTCGAGCCATTTTCCGACATAGCGACACACCGAATGGCATACGTCGCATTTGATGATCAATCAGCCTAGCCTGGGTCCCCGGCACTGCCCGTCAGCTCCGGGCCGCCCGTTGCGCGACACTCTGAACCCTTAGGACACGTGCATGGACGTCACCCGCGACTCGTCGCCGCGACCCCGTACCTGGCCCTCCGCCGCCGAACCCCCCGCCGACCCCGTCGGCGCGACCCCACTGACCAAGGCGGTCGCCAAGGCGGTGAACAACCCGCTGATCAAGGCCACCGCCCCGGTCGAGGAGCAACCCGACCGCAGTGCGCCGACCCAGCTGCTCCCGACGGTCGAACCGGAGGACCGGCCGGACCGCTCCGAGTTCTCGGCCCACCCGACGGTCGCGGACGCCGCCACCCACCGGCGGCCGCCGCGCGCCGACCAGTCGCTGCGCGAGCGCCCGGCGTTCGCGCTGCCGGGCTGGCTGCCGCTGCTGGCGCTGCTCCTCGGCACGGCCGGTGTGCTGCTGGTGCTGGCCCGCGCCGGTGTGGTCCCGCACCTGTCCGGCCTGCCGGACGTCCGTACGGCGGCCGTGAAGGCCGACGGGGCCGCGGCCGACGACCGGACCATCGCCACCATCAGCGCGATCGGGCTGGCGATGATGGTGGCGCTGGCCGGACTGCTGTCCAACCCGGGCGGTGAGACCCGGGTGCTGACCCGCTGGGGCCGCTACCGGGGCACGGTGCGCCGCACCGGCCTGCTGTGGGTGAACCCGATGGTGCGCCGCCGCCGGGTGGACGTCCGGCTGCGGCACTGGCGCAGCGAGGCGGTGCACGTCACCGACCGGACCGGTACTCCGCTGCTGGTGCGGGTGCTGATCGTGTGGCGGGTCAAGGACACCGCGCGGGTCACCCTGGGCATCGCCGACCACGAGACGTATCTGCGCGAGCAGGTGCAGGCCGTTCTCACCCGAACCGCCTCGGCCCTGCCGTGCGACTCCAACTCCGCTCCCGGACCGGCGCTGCGCGACGGCCAGTGGTTCGCCGACGAGCTGACCCGGGCGCTGGCCGCGGAGACCGCCCCGGCGGGCATCGAGGTGTACTCGGTGCAGCCGCTGGCCCTGGACTACGCGCCGGAGGTCGCCGAGTCGATGCGGCGCCGCCGGCTCGCCGACCTGGACGCCGGGCTGCGGACCGTCCTGGTGGACGACGCGGTGGAGGCCGCGGCGCTCGCGGTGCGCCGCCTGGAGCGCGCCACCGCCCACGAGTTGGACGACAGCGCGCGCAGCGCCCTGATGGAGCAGCTGCTGGTCGCGTTCGTCGCCCCGGCCGGGGTGACCGCCTCGGTGCCCGCCCCGGCCGCCCGGCCGGGCCGCAAGGAAGGGAAACCCGCGTGACGACAGCGCTCGCCTCCATATCCACCGACCCCACCGATCTGCCCGACTGGTCGGGCGCCCCGCTGATGGGCTTCGCCGAAGCCGACGGGGCGGCCGCCTGCCGCTGCCCGCAGTGCACCCGCCCGGCCCCGCGCGCCGCCGCGCCCGACGTGGCCGACCGGGCGAGCCGAATACACCGGGCCGTGCGCTCGACCTGTCTGGCCACCACTGTTCTGGCCGGCGCGGGAGCCGTCGGTCTGGGCCTGGGCGCGAGCACCGCGCACGCCATGCCCGCACCGTCCGGCCCGGGCTGGGACGGCAGCGTCTACTGGTTCAAGAACGCGGCCGGGGAGTGGCGCTACACCAAGTGGCACAGCGTCTACCTGGAGCGCACCGGTGGCGCCAAGGGCCAGTCGTCGTCCTCGCAGAGTTCCGGTTCCGCGCAGTCCTCGGGCGGGATCCGCCAGGGCTGGGACGGCAAGGTCTACTGGTTCAGGAACGCGGCCGGTGAGTGGCGTTACACCAGCCACTACGACGTCTATCTGTCCCGCACCGGCGGGGGCGGGTCCTCCTCCTCTTCCCACCAGCCCGGGCCCCCCGCGCCCGCCGCGAGCGGGGTGGAGGCGGCGGTGTCGTACGCGCTGGCGCAGGTCGGCAAGCCCTACGTGTGGGGCGGCAACGGGCCGAACGGCTTCGACTGCTCGGGCCTGGTCCAGCAGGCGTTCCGCCGGGCCGGGGTGTCCACGCCGCGGGTCGCCGACGACCAGTACCGGGCCAGCACGCCGATCACTTCGAAGCAGCTCCAGCGGGGCGACCTGATCTTCTGGTCGGGCAATGGCCGGGTCTCCGGCATCCACCACGTCGCGATCTATCTCGGGGACGGGACGTACGTGGAGGCCCCCCGCCCCGGCAAGAACGTCCGGGTCTCCCGGCTGAGCAGCGGGTACTACCCGGACTTCTTCGGCCGCCCCTGACCGGCCGCGGCCACGCCGACGGCGCCCCTTCCACGGCTGCGGGAGGGGCGCCGTCGGCGCGTTGACGCCAGGTCAGGCGGAGGCGGCGTCCAGTAGCTTCAGCTCGGTCTCGGTCAGCCGCAGCGCGGCGGCGGCCAGCAGCGGGGGCAGCTGCTCGACGGTGCGGGCGCTGGCCAGCGGCGCGGCGATCGTGGGCTGCGCGGCCAGCCAGGCCAGCGCGACGGTGGCGACCTCGGCGCCGTGGGCGGCGGCGACCTCGTCCAGCGCGGCCAGCACGCGCGGACCGCGCGGAGTCTCCAGGTGCCGGAACGCGCCCTGCGCCCGGGAGCTGTCCACCTGCGCGCCGGGGCGGTACTTGCCGGTCAGGAAGCCGGAGGCGAGGGCGTAGTACGGGACGGCGGACAGGCCGTGCGCGGCGACCACCTCGGCGAGCTCGCCCTCGTAGGTGTCGCGGGAGACCAGGTTGTAGTGCGGCTGCACCGCCACGTACCGGGCCAGGCCCTCGCGGGCGGCGAACTCCAGCGAGGCGGCGAGCCGCTGCGCGCCGATGTTGGACGCGGCGAGCTCCCGCACCTTGCCCTCGCGGACCAGCTCGTCCAGCGTCGTGACGATCTCCTCGACCGGCGTGTCCAGGTCGTCCCGGTGGGTGTAGAACAGGTCGATCCGCTCGACGCCGAGCCGGCGCAGCGAGCCCTCGACGGCGCGCCGCACGGTGTCGCGCTTCAGGTTGTCCATGCCGGGCGCCATGCCGGCCTTGGTGGCGATCACGATCTGCTCGCGGTTGCCGCGGCTGCGCAGCCAGTTGCCGATCACCGTCTCGGACTCGCCGCCGGAGTTGCCCGGCGCCCACGAGGAGTAGCCGTCGGCGGTGTCGATGAAGTTGCCGCCCGCCGTGACGTACGCGTCGAGCACCGCGAAGGACTGTGCCTCGTCGGCCGTCCATCCGAACACGTTGCCGCCGAGGGCCAGTTGGGACACGGACAGGTCGGAGGTGCCAAGGGTCACCCGGGGTGCGTCAGTGGAAGTCATGCCCAGGGACAACCCGTTCGGGTCCTGCTTGATTCCGGTGCGCCCGGTTGTTCACCGGGGTGTCGTCCGAGGTGAGGGCTCCGTGCAGAGTGGGCCCGCAGTGGGGTCCGGGGTGTCGGCGGGCCGTCGGGGTTGGCTAGAGTCCCGTTCCATGGCTGACAACGACTACGACCCCGCCGGCTCCACCCAGATGTTCCGGGCGTTCGTCGACGAGGCCCCGGCCGCGCAGGCCCCGGGCACCGTCACCACTTACGGCAGCAACTCCTCGTCGAACCGCACCCCGATGATCGTCATCGGGGCCATCGTGGCCCTGGCGGTCGTGGTCGGCGTGATCTGGCTGGCCGTCAAGTAACCCGCGGAACCCGCCCGCCCGGGACCGGCCGGACGCCCCGGGCGGTCCCGCGCCGCGGCGCGCCTACACTGGCGGCAACCGTCGCAGCCCGCCAGGAGGCCCCGTGTCCGCGCCGTCCACCGAGACCGCCCGAAGCCTCGGCCTGACGGCTGCCGTCAACGCCCGCGACCTGGGCGGCTACCGCACCGCGAACGGCCGCACCGTCCGCCCGGGCCTGCTGCTGCGCACCGAGGCGCTGAGCCGGCTCGGCGAACGCGACCGCGAACTGCTCGGCGCGCTCGGCCTGCGGCACGTCGTCGACCTGCGCAGCCTGGACGAGGTCCGCCACCTGGGCGCCGACCTGGTCCCCGGCCTGCCCACGGCGGTGCTGCCGATGGACGCCGCCGCGACCCTCAGCGTGCCCTCACCGGACGGCCTCGGCCCGGCCCTGCACCACCTGCCGGTGTTCTCCGCCGACTTCGACCTCTACGTGGACCTGCGGCAGGCCCTGGGCAGCGGTGAGCCGGAGGCGATGCACGCCGTGCTCGGCGACGGCCGGGGCACCGCGATGATGACCTCGATGTACCGCTGGTTCGTCACCGACCCACTCGCCCGTTCCCGCTTCGCCACCGTGCTGCGACTGATCGCCGAGGCGGAGGGCGGCCCGGTCCTGTTCCACTGCACCGCCGGCAAGGACCGCACCGGCTGGACGGCCGCCCTGCTCCTCACCGCCCTCGGCGTGGACCGCGACGCGGTCCTCACCGACTACCTGCTCACCAACGAACGCGCGGCGACCCGGATCGCCCGGGTGGACCCCTTGATGCGTCCGTTGGCCCGTGCCGAAACGATTTACCTCGACGCCGCTTTCGACGAACTCACCCGTGGCTGGCCCACTTTCGAGGACTTCTGGCACGACGGCCTCGGCCTGACGGACGATCACCTGTCGGTGCTCCGGACCACCTGCACCCTTTAGGTGCGCGATTCCAGGGGCTCGGGGAACGGCGAGGCCAGGTCTGCGAGTGATCAACGGGGCGCGAGAACGTCCCGAAGTTTCTGGCCCCTGTCTTTGACCCGCCGCCACGTGGCCATCCGCTGTCTTCGACCAGCCGCCGCCTTGGCCTCGCCGCTCTCCGCCGGCCCCGGCGGGCCGGGCGGCACCCCCACTGGCCCCTGGAACCGCACCCCCGGGCCACTGGCGGTCACCCCTCCGCCGTCAGGCCTTCCCGGAGGTGGGCGAGGGTCTTGGTGAGGAGTCGTGAGACGTGCATCTGCGAGATGCCGATCTCCTCGCCGATCTGCGACTGCGTCAGATTGCCGAAGAAGCGCAGCATGATGATCCGGCGCTCGCGCGGCGGGAGCTTGGCGAGCAGCGGCTTGAGCGACTCCCGGTACTCGACGCCTTCGAGCGCGAGGTCCTCGTAGCCGAGGCGGTCGGCGAGCGGGCCGTCGCCGCCGTCGTCCTCGGCGGGGGTGGAGTCGAGGGAGCTCGCGGTGTACGCGTTGCCGACGGCGAGGCCCTCGACCACGTCGTCCTCGGAGACGCCGAGGTAGGCGGCGAGTTCGGGGACGGTGGGGGAGCGGTCGAGCCGCTGGGAGAGTTCGTCGCCGGCCTTGGTGAGGGCCAGGCGCAGTTCCTGGAGGCGGCGCGGGACGCGCACCGACCAGCTGGTGTCGCGGAAGAAGCGCTTGATCTCGCCGACCACGGTGGGCATGGCGAAGGTGGGGAACTCGACGCCGCGCTCGGGGTCGAACCGGTCGATGGCCTTGATCAGGCCGATGGTGCCGACCTGGACGATGTCCTCCATCGGCTCGTTGCGGCTGCGGAAACGCGCGGACGCGTACCGGACCAGCGGCAGGTTGAGCTCGATCAGGGTGTCCCGGACGTAGCCGTGTTCGGCGCTGCCGGGCTCCAGGACGGCGAGCCTGCGGAACAGCGAGCGGGAGAGCGTACGGGTGTCGAGCGCCCGGTCGGGGGCCTCGGCGGGCCCGGCCTGGGCCGGGATCGGTACGACGACGGACTCGATGACCGCACTGCCCTGTTCTGTGAACACGCGCCCACCCCCTTGTGACTGCCTGTCGAACGGGTGCCGCCGTACGGCGGTTCCCGACTGCCGTGTCCTCCTGCTCAATACCGGATCACCGGGCCCGGCAAACCCGATCGTGACGAGTCGTCACCCGGCAGCTGACGGCGGGCGGCTCACTCCTCCCAGGAGTTCCCGGTGCGCAGCCGGGTGAGGATCCGGGACAGCAGCCGGGAGACGTGCATCTGGGACATGCCGAGTTCGGTGGAGATCTGCGACTGGGTGAGGTTGGCGAAGAACCGCAGCATGATGATCCGCCGTTCCCGTTCGGGGAGTTGGACCAGCAGGTGGCGGACCATGTCGCGGTGTTCGACGTCGGTGAGGGCGGAGTCCTCGTAGCCGAGCCGGTCCAGCAGGGCGAGCCCGCCCTCGTGTTCCTGGGCGGCTTCCAGCGAGGCGGCGTTGTAGGCGCGGCCGGCGTCCAGGCAGGCCCGGACGTCCTCCTCGGGGATGCGCAGGTTGGCGGCGATCTCGGGGACCTTGGGGGACCGGCCGTGAATGACCGTCAACTCCTCCATGGCGCCGCTGACTTGGACCCACAGCTCCTGGAGCCGGCGTGGCACGTGCATGGTGCGGACGTTGTCGCGGAAGTAGCGTTTGATCTCGCCGAGGATGGTGGGCAGCGCGTAGGTGGGGAACTGGACACCGCGCTCGGGGTCGAACCGGTCGATGGCGTTGATCAGGCCGATGGTGCCGACCTGGACGATGTCCTCCATGGGTTCGCTGCGGCTGCGGAAGCGGGTGGCGGCGTAGCGGACCAGCGGGATGTTGATCTCGATCAGGGCGGCTCGTACCCGGGCGCGTTCGGGGGCGCCGGGGGGCAGTTCGGCGAGCCGCTCGAACAGCACCCGGGTGAGCGTCCGGACGTCGATGGTGCCGCGGCCGCCGGGGCGGCGGGCGGCCAGTTCGACCGGGTCCGGCAGTTCCTCGGCCCGGTCCTCCGGCGCACTGCTGCCCTGCGTCCGCACGGACACGTCACCCCTCCCTCTGAACCACCTCGCCAAAATTTCCGGCAAAACCGGTCATAGCATCACAAGTCGCTCTGCGGCCGGGCAAGTACCCGGCCGAGGCGTGTTGACGGCCTGTGGAGCATTCGGCGGAGCGCGCCGCGACCCCCGGCCTGATCGGGAGGCCGGGGGTCGCGGCGGTGGTGCGGGTACGGCGAGGGTGGCGGGCGGTCAGACCTCCAGATCGGCGATCACCCAGGTGGCGAAGGTCTTCCACTGCCCGGCGGCGGCCTGATGGGCCGGGTGGCCGAGGTAGGCGGCCAGCGCCTCGCGGTCCTCGACCAGGCTGTTGATCGCGTAGTCGTAGGCGATGTCCCGCTCGGTGGTGTTCCAGCCGCACTCCCACTCGCGCAGCTCCGGGATCAGCGCACCCAGCTCCTCGAACGCCTTCGCGCCCGCCAGGGCCCGCGGGTCGTCCTTGCCGACGCCTTCGTTGAGCTTGAACAGGACCAGGTGCCGGATCACGATGCCGCTCCTCGCGGATCAGGAGGGCACGCCCCGGCCGGGGAGCGCCCCCGAAGGACGAACCCCGCAAACGGTACTAGCGGACCAGTCCGGTCATGAAAGAGCCGACCGCCTTGGCCGCGTCGGAGATCCCGACGAACCCGGACTGCACCAGCTCGGCGGCACGCACCGGCGAGGTGATGATCGTGTAGATGACGAAGATGACCACAATCCACATGGCCACCTTCTTCGCCTGAGCCATCGAACGGGCCTGCCTCCCTGAGTCGGGCCGCCGTCCTCTCCCCGCACGGCCCTGCCACCCGCAGCTTATCCACCGGACGGCGCAAGAGGTGAGGACCTTGTTCACCCGCCAGGACGAAGGTCCTGCTCGGACGGGGCTTTCTCCGGGTGTGCCCTCCCCGGTGGCGCGGCAGGATGGTTCATGTACCGAGGATCTGGCAGGAATCCCCGGTACGGCGATCCGGAGGTCCCCGCTGTGGGACCGGGCACCGCGGCTTCCCCCCGACGCGGACCCGGTTGTGGGACCTCCGCCCGGGGCAGCAGCTCGTTCCCCCGGAGCTGCTGCCCCCACCGCGGACCGAGAGGTTCGTCCCGGCTCCGCACTCCCCGAGGCACGGTGGTCAACCGCCCGGGAGTGCGGGGCCGTTCGCCGTCCACGGCGCCCCCGCCGCGCGCAGCGCCTCACCCAGCCGGGCAGCCTCCACCGCCACCGCCGGCAGCCGCTCGGCCCGCGCCCGGGCCGCCAGCAGCTCCATCGTCGGCGGCCCCGGGAAGGCGAACGCCAGCGCCCGCAGCGCCGCGATCCGGGTCTCCTCGTCGCCGTCCGCCACCGCTCGCAGCCGCAGGAACTCCGCCACCTCCGGGTCGGCAGCCAGCGCCCGCAGCGCCACCCGGCGCGGCAGCGGATCGGCGTCCGCCACCGCCCGCTCGCGCAGCAGACCGGCCGGCCCGGCCGCCCGGTCGCGGGCCAGCGCGTGCAGGGCGATCGCCCGGATCGGCGCCGAGGAGTCGGCCACCGCCCGCTCCCGCAGCAGCGCCCGCACCGCCGGATCGCCCGGACGGTGCGCCAGCAGCGCCCGCAGCACCGACAGCCGCACCGCCGCGTCCCGCAGGTGCGCGGCCCGCGCCAGCAGCAGCACCCCGGCCCGCTCCTCACCGTCGTAGCAGCGCACCACCGCGACCAGCGCCAGATCACGGGTGCGCGGATCCGGGTCCGCCACCGCCCGCTCCAGGAACAGCGCCCGGGCCTGCGCGCTCGGCGAGCGGCGGTCCGCCAGCGCGGTCAGCACCGCGCCCCGCACCAGCGGGTCCGGCGAGTGCACCGCCTCGTGCCGGACGAACGCGTCCAGCTCCGGGTTGTCCGCGAAGTGCGCCGCCAGCTCGCCGGTCGCCTGCGCCCGGCCGTGCCCGTCCGCCGCCCGGGCCCGCTCGAACAGGAACTCCGCCACCTCCGGGTCGCCCGCCCAGCCCTGGCCCAGCAGCGTCAGCGCGAACGCCCGCACCTCCGGCAGCCCCTCGCCGGTGACGAAGCCGCGCAGCTGCTCGGCCACCTGCCGGTCGCCCGCCCAGCGGTGCGCCAGCACCGCGAGGGTGCGCCGGCGCACCATCGGATCCGGGTCCTGGGCGACCCGCAGCCGCAGGAACTCCGCCACCTCCGGATCGCCCGCCCAGCCGCGCGCCAGCCCGGCCAGCGCCACCACCCGCACCCGCGGATCCTTGTCCGCCCCGGCCAGCAGCCGCAGGAACGACGCGTTGCGCGGATCCTCGGCCGGCTGCAGGCAGATCGCCTGCAGCGCCAGCCCGCGCACCCCCGGATCCCGGTCGCTCCGCACCCGCTCGCGCAGGAACTCCGCCAGCGTGCCGCCCACCCGCTCGTTCACAGTCAGCGCGAACACCGCCAGCCCGCGCAGCTCCGGCTGCGGGTCGGCCGCCGCGAGCTCCCGCAGCAACTGCTGCGCCGGGCCGTCGCACGCCCACCCCTTGCCCAGCGCCAGCATCTCGTTCAGCCGGTTCTCGCCCCGGGTGCCCGCCACCCGGGCCCGCAGGAACGCCCCGCTCGCCGCCTCGCCCGCCCAGCCGTCCGCGAGCGCCGCCACCGCCGCCTCCTGGGTCAGCGGGTCCGGGTCCTCCTCTATCCGGCGGCGCACGAACGCCCCGACCCGCTGGTCGCCCGCCCAGCCCTCGGCGAGCGCCGCGAACGCCGCCGCCCGCTGCGCCGGCGACCAGCCGTGCTCGGCCCAGGCCCGCAGCACCGCAGGGCCGCGCGGATCGTTCAGCAGCAGCGCGCACGCCAGGCGGGCCGTCACCGCGCCCACCGCCGGCAGCGGCGACTCCCGCTGCGCGTGGTGCCCGTACACCAGGTACCAGCGCAGGAACCGCTCCCGCCCCACCCAGTGCGGCCCGAGCCCGGTCAGCACCGGCCGCAGCCCGTCCAGCGCCTCCACGGTGTCGCCCGGGAGCACCGTCGAACCCTCCGCGGCGTACGCCTCGAACAGCGCCACCAGGGCGTCCACCACGGCCTCGCTCTGCGCCGTCACCAGCCCGAGCTTGCGCACCTCGCCCAGGCAGCGCACCGCCAGC
Organism: Kitasatospora sp. NPDC059673; assembly: GCF_042734215.1. NCBI lineage: Bacteria > Bacillati > Actinomycetota > Actinomycetes > Kitasatosporales > Streptomycetaceae > Kitasatospora > Kitasatospora sp. NPDC059673. Next base: position 85,078 of record NZ_JBHWEN010000021.1, read on the forward strand.
ACCAGCCACTCCGGCACCGGGTCGCCCGCCCCCGGCAGGGCCGGCGCCGCCGCCAGCAGCCGTGACACCGCCTCGCCGACGAACCGCTCGTCCAGCTCGCCCGCCAGCAGCAGCAGCACCTCCCGCCACGCCGGGTCCCGCCAGCGGGCCGCGAACACCCCCTCCAGCAACTGGTCCTCGGTCAGCGAGCGCTCCCGGTTGAACCGGTAGGCGATGTCGGACGCCGCCAGGTACTCCAGGAACGCCCGGTGCACGAAGCCGTACACCTCGCCGCCGAACCGGCTCAGGATGAAGTTCCGCTCCCGGAACTGCTGCAGCATCGCCCGCGCCACCGGCGCCGCCCGGTCGGCGGGCAGCTCGTAACGCTCCCGCAGATAGCTCTCGAAGGACGCCAGCAGCACCCGCCCCGGAATGTGGTTCCCGGCGATCCCGTCGCCGCCCTCCTGCATCCGCCGCGCCACCAGCCGCAGCAGCTCCAGCCGGTCCTCGGACGCCAGGTACGGCATCCCGCCGTCCACCCGCCGGTCCTGCAGGTACTTGCTCGGATCCCAGTGCTCCACCAGCACCGCCACCGCGTGCTCGTACACGGTGCGGCGGTCCCGGGGCAGCTCCCGGCGGCGGCCGATGATCGCCAGGATGGTCAGGATCAGCGGATTGCCCGCCAGCTCCCGCACCGGCACCGAGGACGCCACCGCCGCCGTCACCCGCCGGCGCAGCCGCTGCGCCTCCACCGGGTCGCCCGGGCAGGCGGTGGCGTACCAGCGGGCCGCGAAGGCGTCGATCTGCTGGGCGTCCAGGTCCTGCAGCATGTAGTGCCCGAACCCGGCGGCGTCCAGCGGCTCGCGCCGGTAGCCGATCACCCGGGACGTCACCAGCACCCGGACCTGCGGGTAGCGGGCGGCGAACGCGGCGATCCGGCGGCTCGCGGTCTCCCGGACCTGCGGGTCGAACAGCTCGTCCAGGCCGTCGAACACCACCAGGGTGGCCGCCGGATGTTCCGCCAGCTGACGCCCCAGCAGGTCGGCGGGCAGGCCCAGGCCCTCGGTGCCGTGCAGATGGGCCAGGAAGTCCTCGAAGGTCCGCTCCCGCCACGCCGGGTCCGCGTACCGGCGCAGCTCCACGATCAGCGGCAGCCGGCCGGCCAGCGCCGCCACCTCCTCCGGGACGGCGGAATCCGGGTGCAGCAGCGGCTCGGTCAGCGCCAGGCCGAGGAACCGGGCCAGCGTCGACTTGCCCGACCCGGGGTCGCCCAGCAGCACCGCCCGGTGGCCGTCCGGTCCGGCGAGCAGGGGCAGGACCGGGACGGCCGGGCGGCGCCGGTAGGCCTCCCGGACCCGGCGCACCGTCTCCCGCTCCACGCCCGGCGGCAGCCGGCCCGGGTCCAGTTCGCCGGTCTCGGTGAGCCGTTTCAGCAGCTCCCGGGGCAGTTCGACGGGTGGCGGGTCGGCCCGCACCAGCTGCGGCACGAACACCTCGCGCAGGTGCACCGCCGGGTGCTCGTCCTGCTCCGACAGCGGGGTCAGCACCTCCAGGTCCAGCCGGTGGTAGCGCTCGCGCAGCCGCACCGCGTGCCGGCGGCGCGCCCCGGCCAGGTCGCCGGGGGGCGGCGGCGCGGTGCCCACCGTGATCTGCACGCTCTGCGCGTGCTGGATCATCGTCAGGTCGCCGCCCGCGGTGGCGTGCTCCGCGGACTGGCCGCCGCCCGCCGCCGCGCCCTGCGCGCCGAACAGCCGGCGCCAGAAGCCGCTCACGGCTGCTGCTGCTCGCCGAACCGCACCGAACCCTCCACCCCGTCCACCAGGTTCACGTCGCCGCCCGCGCGGACCCCGCGCGCCGACTGCCCGTCACCCGCCGCGTCCGTGGCCGGCGCCGACGAGGCGTCCGGGACGGGGCCGGGCGCGTCGGGGGCGCCCCCGATCACCACGTCGCCCTTCACATCGCGCACCATCCGTACCGACCCGCCGGCCGCCGCGCCGTCCGCGGACTGGCCGCCGCCGCGGCCGCGCACCCCGCCCGTCACCGACAGCACCAGGCCCGCCAGCCCGACGAACAGGCCCAGCACGCCCGCCCACTGATTCGCCCGGTCCAGCCCCTCCTCCCACAGGAAGAACGCCAGCCCCACCACCGAGATCCCGGCCCCGACCCACACCATCCAGCGCCACCGCGTACTCCCCATGCCGGCATCATCCCCTCAACTGCGGCCCCGGCAACCGGAAATGGGCCGCCGGTGCGCGACAGGCCCCGGGAAAACCGGGCGGACCGGGGTGCCACTCCGAAGGCCCCCGGTGGCTGGACCGGGCGGGTACTTACCGGCGGTCGCGCGCGTGTCCGAGCCCCGACCCGCCGTTCGGGCAGGTCGACTGCGAGGCGTCGACAGCAGACGCGGGCGTCCGCGACGGGGCAGTGGCCCGGCGGAACGCCGCAGGAAGGCGGAACGAGAAGTGCTGAACACCCTCCGGCCCAGCTGGACCGGCCGCAGACTCCTGGCAGGCGTGGCCTGCGCCCTGGCGGCCCTCGGTCCGGCCGCCCTGCCACTGGCCGCCGCCGCGCCGACCGTGCCCCGGGCCGGTGCCGGGACCCTGCTGGTGTCCGAGACCTTCACCGGCGCGACCGCCGACCCGGCGTTCGTCGCCACCTCGGGCGCCTGCCTGACCGGCGCCCCGGCCACCAGCACACCGCCGGTCGGCGACCCGCACCCGCTGGGCGGCTGCCCGCCCGTCCAGGTCGGCCCCGTCCCGCCGGCCGACGCCGCCCCGCACGGCTACCTGCAGCTGACCGACGCCGGCCACGACCGCACCGCCGCCGTGCTGTACGAGCGGGCGCTGCCCGCCCACGAGGGCATGCAGGTCACCTTCGAGCAGTGGCAGTACGGGGGCGACCCCGCCGAGCCGCGGCCTGCCGACGGCATCTCGTTCTTCCTGGTCGACGGCGCCGCCCCGCTGACCCGGCCCGGCGCGTACGGCGGCAGCCTCGGGTACGCCCAGAAGCTGCCCGACGACAACCCCGCCAACCCGTTCCTGCCGGGCGTCGAGGGCGGCTACCTCGGCGTCGGGCTCGACGTGCTCGGCAACTACTTCGGCGACTGGGAGCACCGCGGCAACGGGTGCCCCCCGGGTGAGCGTTCCCCGGCCGGCACCGGCTTCCACGTGCCCGCGCCCGGACCCAACATGATCACCCTGCGCGGGCCCGGCGACGGCACCACCGGGTACTGCTACCTGGCCGCGACCACCAGCAACACCACCACCACCGGTCCGTGGCCCTCCACCCTGCCCGGCGAGCTGCAGGGCCCCACCACCGCCGCCGACCTGCCGCCCGGCATCACCCCGGCGCAGGCCGAGGCCGCGCTGGTGCCCAGCAAGCGCACCGTCACCGTCACCGTCACGCCCACCCCCGACCCGCAGGTCGAGGTGGACGTCGACTTCGGCTCCGGCCCGGTCCGGGTGCTCAGCACGCCCGCGCCGCAACCGGTGCCCAGCACCTACAAGTTCGGCTTCGCCTCGTCCACCGGTGACTTCACCGACGTGCACCTGCTGCGCAACGTCGTCGCCCGCAGCGTCAACCCGCTGCCCCGGCTGGACCTGGTCAAGCAGATCGACCGCACCACGCCACTGCCCGACCCCGTCACCGCCGGCACCGTCGTGCCCTACCAGTTCGTGGTCACCAACGCGGGCGGCAGCGAGATCCGCGACCTCGTGGTCACCGACCCGCAGGTCGGCCTGATCACCTGCCCGACCACCACGCTGGCCGTGGACGAGACCGTCACCTGCACCGGCAGCTACACCGTCACCGAGGAGGACGTGCGGCGCGGCTTCATCACCAACGTGGCCGTCGCGGGCGGCGACTCGGACAGCGGGCGGGTCACCTCCCCGGAGGCCGACCACACCCTGCCGCTGAACGACACCTACGGCCTGCTGCTGGAGAAGCACGTCGACGACAGCCGGGAGTACCTGGCCGGTGAGACCGCGACCTACACGTACACCGTCACCAACACCACCGACCGGACCGTCTCCGACCTGGCCGTGCTCGACGACCGGCTGACCGACGTGAGGTGCGAATCCACCACGCTCACCCCGGCCGAGACGCCCGGCGCGGTCACCACCTGCACCGGTTCGTACACCGTCACCGAGGCCGACGCCAAGGCGGGCGTGGTCCGCAACACCGCGCACGCCACCGGCACCACGCCCGAACGGACCGTCACCTCGCCGCCCGCCCAGGAGGAGATCGCGGTCAGGGCCGAGGAGCCGAGCCCCAGTCCGTCGCCCTCGCCGTCGCACTCCGAGAAGCCGACCGAGCACCCGACCGAGCACCCGTCGGAGCAGCCGACCAAGAACCCCGGCGAGCACCCGATGCGCCCCGGCGAGCTGCCCAGGACCGGTAGCGGCTCCCCGCTGCTGCCGCTGCTGATCTCCGCCGGACTCGGCGTGGCCGGCCTGTTCACCCTCCGCTGGGCCCGCCGCCGCGGCTGACCCACCCGGCAACTGACGCCCGGGACACGCAGAAGGGCCCCGACCTGATGGTCGGGGCCCTTCTTTGCGAGCGGTAGCGGTGGGATTCGAACCCACGGTGGAGTTGCCCCCACACACGCTTTCGAGGCGTGCTCCTTTGGCCGCTCGGACACGCTACCGAGGGGAACTCTACCGGATGCGTGGTGACGGACGAAATCCGTATCTGCGGGGCTCGTGACCGGGGTCAGCGCTGGGTGTCGAAGAAGGCTCGCAGCTGGGCGGTGCACTCGTCGGCGAGGACGCCCGGGATGACCTCGGGGCGGTGGTTGAGCCGGTTGTCGCGCAGGACGTCGAAGAGTGAGCCGGCCGCGCCGGCCTTCGGGTCGAGGGCGCCGTAGACCACCCGGTCGAGTCGGGACAGCACGATCGCGCCCGCGCACATGGTGCACGGCTCCAGGGTGACCACCAGGGTGCAGCCGCTCAGCCGCCACTCTCCGACGGCGTTCGCCGCCTGACGGATCGCCACCACCTCGGCGTGCCCGGTCGGGTCGCCGATGGCCTCGCGGACGTTGTGGCCGCGGCCCAGCACCGACCCGTCCGGGCCGAGCACGAACGCCCCGACCGGGACGTCACCGGTCGCGGTGGCCAGTGCGGCCTCGTCGATGGCGAGGCGCATCAGGCCACGCCACCGGTCGCGGACCGGATCGGGGCGTTCGGGGGCGGGCAGCGGAGCGATCCGCGGCCGTTCGCCCAGGGTGCTGGAAGGGGCGGGGGCGTGCTGCATGGACCCAGTGTCGGGCACCGGGCCCGCCGCTAACGAACGGCCTCCAGGACCTCGCCGCAGCCGAGCGCCTCGGCGATCTCGCCGAGCGCGTCGCCGGGCGCCGCGCCCTCGCCGGCCAGCTCCAGCAGCGCGGCCTGGCCGAGGCCGAACTCGCTCAGCAGCTCCGAGTCGCCGATCGGCCCGACCGGGGTCGCGGCCCGCCCGACGGCCGGCTCGTCGTCCTCGTCGTCCGTCTCGTCCTCGTCGCTCGCGGCGTTCTCCTCGTCGAGTTCGGCCACCAGGCCGTCCAGGTCGTCGAAGTCGGCCTCTCCGTCCTGTTCGATCAGCTCGTCGGTGAGCACCGAGCCGTACGAACTGCGCGCCGCGGCGGCCGCGTCCGAGACGAAGATCCGCGGGTCGTCCTCACCGTCGATCCGCAGGACGGCGAACCAGGCGTCCTCCTGCTCGATGAAGACCAGCACCGTGTCGTCGTCCTCGGCCGTTTCGCGGGCCAGGTCGGTCAGGTCGGCCAGGGTCTCTACGTCGTCGAGTTCGGTCTCGCTCACATCCCACCCGGCACCGGTGCGAGCAAGCACTGCAGCGAAGTACGCCACCAGGGACACTCCCAAGATTGGTCTCGGCTGTCGGCGATCTCGGGCGGGTGCGGTCCGGCCGCCCCCGCGCCAGAAGAGCGGTCCGCTGTTCGGACCGTCCCACCGCATCGTGACAGAAAGCCCGCCGCTGCGGGGGGTGTTCGGCAGCGCGTCTTCGCAGGTCGTGTCGGAATGGCCTGCTTCCGGCCGCTCCAGGCGTGGATCATGCCCCTCGAACGCCCCCGGTGGGGGGCGGACGGGGGCTTGCGGGGCGTGATGGTGGTGCGGGCGCGTCCCCCGGCGGCTCAGATCCGGAAGGTCCGCATCCGCATGGCCTCGCGCATCCGCCGCTCCTTGGTGCGTCTGGGCTGCACCCGGGCCCGCAGCTCGCGGGCCTCGGCCAGCTCGCGGAGGAACACGGCCCGGCGCCTGCGCCGCTCCGCGTCGGTCTCCTCGGCGGTCTGGGTGTCGGTCTCCTCGTCGGTCGCTGACTCCGGACGGGACTCGTCTGTCGAGCCGGACCCGCCCGCGCCGGCGTTCGATGCCCGCGTCGGGTTGCTCTTCATAGGTTCCGACTTTCCCAGATGTCACCCGCCGATACCACAGCGGCGGCCGGGAATCGGTGATTCCGGTGGGATTCCAGGCAGGTCACGGCGGGTCCCCGAGGGCCATCCGGAGTCGTACAGATGTGCCGACGGCCGTTATCGTCGTTGTCATGCGCCTCCACGTCGTCGACCACCCGCTGGTCGCCCACAAGCTGTCCACCCTGCGCGACGAGCGCACGGACTCGCCGACCTTCCGGCGGCTCACCGACGAGTTGGTGACCCTGCTCGCGTACGAGGCGACCCGGGACGTCCGCACCGAAACGGTCGAGATCACCACCCCGGTCGCCGTCACCCAGGGCACCCGGCTGTCCTACCCGCGCCCGCTGGTGGTCCCGATCCTGCGGGCCGGCCTCGGCATGCTCGACGGCATGACCCGGCTGCTGCCCACCGCCGAGGTCGGCTTCCTCGGCATGGTCCGCAACGAGGAGACCCTGGAGGCCTCCACCTACGCGACCCGGATGCCGGACGACCTCTCCGGCCGGCAGGTCTACGTCCTCGACCCGATGCTCGCCACCGGCGGCACCCTGGTCGCGGCGATCCGGATGCTGCTCGACCGCGGCGCCACCGACGTGACCGCCGTGGTGCTGCTCGCCTCGCCCGAGGGCATCGCCGTGATGGAGCGCGAGCTGGCCGGCCAGCCCGTCACCGTGGTGACCGCCGCCGTGGACGAGCGCCTCAACGAGAACGGCTACATCGTCCCGGGCCTCGGCGACGCGGGCGACCGCCTGTACGGCACCGCCGGCTGAGACCTGGCAGGCGACCTGCGCGGCGCCCCGGAACACAGCACGATCCGGCCGGAAACGGAAGCCCCGTTTCCGGCCGGATCGTGTGGTCCGTGGGTCAGCAGTGGCCGGACGACTCCGGGCTGGGCGACGGCTTGGTGAGCTCGGCCAGCGTGGCCGCGGCCTGGGTCGGGTCGGCCAGCGCGCTGAAGGTGTCGCCGATGACCAGGTCCACGGTGGCGTCGGTGCGGCCGTCCTGGGTGCTGGTGGCGGAGGCCACCTGGGAGACCAGCAGGGTGGCCGCGCCCAGCCCGCCCGGGCCGCTCAGCACCTGCGCGGTGCCGGGGACCTTCTTGTCCAGTGCGGACGGCGCGTTGCCGACCTTGCCGACCTGGAAGCCGCGCTTCTTCAGCTCGTCGGCGGTCTTGGCCGCCAGACCGGACTTGTCGGTGGCGTTGTAGACGTTCACCGTGACGGCCGAGGGCTGCGGCACGGCCGTGTTGGCCGGGACCGCCCCCGGGGAGTCGGCGGCGCCGGCCGAGGGGGAGCCCTCCGGGGCGGCCAGCGACTTGCCGGACGGCTTGGCGGAGGCGCAGGCCTGCGCGGCGCTGTTCTTGTTCTTGCCGGTGAACACGTCGTAGAGCTGAACACCGCCGACCGAGACCAGACCGAGGGCGAGGACCCCGCCGACGGCGGCGACGACCTTGCGGCCGCGACGCGGGGGACGTCCGAGACGGGGGTAACTGTTGCCGGTGATCCGGTACTGCTTCCCCTTCAACCCCCGGGGAGTCAACATGCTCATGGTCTGTCTCCCCGTAGGTGCCGAGGTGGGGTGCCGGTGACCGCGGTGCGGCCGTGAGAAAAGGCCGCGTGTACCGCAGTAGTCAGCAGACTAATCCGACTGCAGCGGCACAGGTACTGGATGATCATCATCCGGGGGACGACGGCACTCGAAAGGACGTACCGACACCGACCATCGGTTGCAGCCGACGGCGGGTGGCGGTACGTCAGTCCATTTCCAGGACCCGGGCGTGCAGAACCTGCCGCTGCTGGAGGGCGGCCCGCACGGCTCGGTGCAGCCCGTCCTCCAGGTAGAGGTCACCGCGCCACTTCACCACGTGGGCGAAGAGGTCCCCGTAGAAGGTGGAGTCCTCGGCGAGGAGGGTCTCCAGGTCCAACTGGCCCTTGGTGGTCACCAACTGGTCGAGCCGCACCGGACGCGGCGCGACGTCCGCCCACTGGCGGGTGCTGGTCCGGCCGTGATCCGGGTACGGCCGCCCGTTACCGATGCGCTTGAAGATCACACGGAAAGCCTACCGTTTGGGACATGGCGGGCGCAGCAAGCGGGACCAACGGTGACCGACTTTCCACGTTGGCACAGCTCAGCGCAGTGCGGCGCCGATCCGGTCGAGTGAAGAGAGCCGCATCAGGCCGTAGTTGTAGAACTCGACCTCCGGGACGCCGAGCTCGCGGAGGGTGGTGATCTTGGCGGCGAGGTTGGCGGGGCCGTCGCAGTCGGAGGACATCGGGCGGAGGATGACGGCCAGGTCCTGGGGGCGGACGCCGTGCAGGGCGAAGGCGGCGACCGTCTCGCGGACGGCCTCGGGGGTCTTCGCGTAGCCGAGGGTCTCGATCTGGTGGGCGGCGCGGGCCAGGGCGGGGAGATCGATGCCGGAGAGCCAGCCGGTGCCGGGGCCGCCGCCGTCCATGAAGGTCAGGCGCATGCCGTGGGCGGCGGCGGTGGCGGCGAGTTCGGCGGCGAGGGTGGTGACGGTGCGGGCACTGGCGTCGAGGTAGGCGGCGAGGGCGCCGCCGGCCAGTTCGTCGAGCGGGACGGGGGTGAGGGCGCGGTTCTCGTCGGCGAGGCGGGCGCGCAGTTCGGTGCGGACGGTGTCGCGGACGTGCTCGGCGGGGACGCCCGCGGCGGTGGCGGCGGCCAGGCAGTGCGGGCAGAAGCAGATCGACAGCAGGGCCTCGGTGACGGGGCCGAGCTGCTCGAAGTAGCGCTCGTGGTGGTAGCCGTGGGCCAGGCCGTGGAAGTGCAGGGACTCGGCGCGGATCGCGTCCACGCCGTAGCGGGCGAGTTCCTCGACCAGGGTGTGGCAGTAGGCGCGGACCTCGGGGTTGGCGGGGCAGAGCTCGGTGAGGTGGCGGTCGCCGAAGGCGTTGGCGGGGGCGCAGTCGGGGTGGGCGAAGCCGAGCCGGTCGTTGTGGCAGAAGACCGTCCAGGCGTGCAGTTTGAGGCCGCGTCGGCGGGTCTCCTCGGCGGCCTCGGCGAACGGGTCGCGGGTGCCGATCGCGGTGGAGGGCAGCGGGGCGAGGCGGTGGCCGGCCCAGTGGGCGGGGTCGGGGCGGAAGTAGGCGGCGCCGGGTTCGAGGTAGCGCAGCACGCGGTGCGGGTGGTGCGGGAAGACGTCGCGGGCCTCGTGGTAGACGGCGGCGAGCGTGACGCCGCCGACGCCGGCCCGGTCGGTAAGGTTGCCGAAGAAGGTGTCGGCCCCTTCGTCGAGCAGATCGGTGGCGAAGGCGAGGACGGACGTCTCCACGGGGCAACTCCGGAGAAGGAAGTACAGGGAGTGACCACGCTAACCGCGGGCTCCCGCATTGGTCTATACCTGGTTGGGTGAGGGGAGCGGCAAGGTGGCGGTCTACCGGGGCTTCGACCAGCGGGAACTCGACCGGGAGTATTCGCCCAGCAGCCTGGTGACGGACTTCGACGCGGAGATCGCCGCGTACACCCGGGAGAGCGGGCGGGCCCTGCGGGAGCTGCCCGGGCACCGGGAGCTGCGGTACGGGGCGGACGGGCCGGAGCTGATCGACTTCTTCCCGGCGGTGCCGGGCGCGCCACTGCACATCTTCGTGCACGGCGGCTACTGGCAGGAGCTCGGCAAGGAGGACTCGGCCTTCCCCGCGCTGGACTTCGTCGCCCGGGGCACCGCGTACGCCGCCGTCGGCTACGGGCTGGCGCCCGCCTGGACGGTGGAGCAGATCGCCGGGCAGGTCACCGAGGCGGTGGTGTGGCTGGTCGAGCACGCCGCCGAACTGGACGTCGCCCCGGACCGGATCGTGCTCAGCGGCAGCTCGGCAGGCGCGCACCTGGCGGCCACCGCGCTGCTGGACGGGCGGCTGCGCGGGCGGATCGCCGGGGCGGCGCTGCTCAGCGGCGTCTACGACCTGGAGCCGATCGCCCTCAGCTACGTCAACCAGCCGCTCGGTCTGGACGCCGAGCGGGCCCGCAGGCTCAGCCCGCTGTTCGCCGACCTGACCGGTCTGCCCTCGCTGGTGGTGGCGCTCGGCGAGTACGAGACCGGTGAGTTCGCCCGCCAGCAGGTCGAGTTCGCGCACGCCGCGCGGGCCGCGGGGGTGCCGGTGCGGGAGCTGCTGGTCGGCGGCCGCAACCACTTCGACCTGGTCTTCGACCTCGGCCGGACCGACACGGTGCTCGGCTCGGCCGTCGAGGCGCTGGGTCGCGGCTGACGCTCCGTAGACTGCCCGGCGTACCCCGAACAGCTGCGAGAGGACACCGATGACCGGCCGCATCCCGCTTCCGTACGACTTCCTGCCGCCGGTGCCCAGGTTCGAGCTGCGCAGCGCCGACCTGGTGGACGGGGCGACCATGCCGGACGCGCATGTGTACGCGGCCGGGAACCAGTCGCCGCAGCTGTCCTGGTCGGGCTTCCCGGCGGGCACCCGGTCGTTCGCGGTGACCTGCTACGACCCGGACGCGCCCACCGGGGCCGGCTGGTGGCACTGGCTGGCCGTCGACCTGCCGGCCGACACCACCGAACTGCCGCGCGGCGCCGGGTCGCAGGACAGCGACCTGCCCGGCGGGGCGTTCCACGTCCGCACCGACTTTCCCGGGTACCGCTACGACGGCGCCGCCCCGCCGCCCGGGCCGGCCCACCGCTACGTGTTCGTGGTGCACGCCCTGGACGTGGCGAGCCTCGGCGTGGAGCGCGACACCCCCGCCGCGCAGGTCGGCTTCGCGCTGACCGCGCACGCGCTGGGCCGCGCCCTGCTCACCGTGGAGTACAAGTCCGCCTGACGGCCCGGCCTCAGGCCAGGATCTGGCGGAGGAACGCCTCCATGTTGGCGGCCGTCCGGGCGATCTGGTCCTCCAGCGGGAGCGACTCGTTCGGGCGGCTGACCGTCGCCGGGCGGCGGATGCCGCGCACGTACAGCGAGCAGGCCAGGTCGGCGCAGAGGTAGGTGCCGACCGAGTTGCCCTCGCGGCCGCGGGCGCCCGCCCGGGGCGCGGTGAGCAGCGAGACGCCGCTGCCCTGGTGGGCGGTGATGCACACCGAGCAGACGTTCGTCCTGGTCAGGCTGCGCCGGACGTTCGGGGAGCGGAGCGTCACCCCGACCAGGTCTCCGTCGAGCTCGGCGACCAGGTACGCCCGGTCGGGGGCGCCCAGATCCCGCCAGCCGAGGAAGTCCAGGTCGTCCCAGCGCTGTTCGGACAGCTCGCGCGGGACGGGCAGCCGCTTGGCCTCGCCCTTCGAGCAGTTGACGAAGGAGGCGCGGATCTCGGACTCGGTCAGGGCACGCATGGACGGGACGCTAGCCGAGACGCTCCGGGCGTGTCGTCCGGTTTTCCCTCGGTATCAGCCCTTGGCGGCCTTCGCGGCACGCTTGGCCTCCTGCTTGGTGGCACGGACCTTCAGCAGCGACTCGGGGCCGGTGATGTCGGCGACCGAACGGTGGCAGCCCTCCTCGCCGTACGCGCCGGCCGCCTCGCGCCAGCCCGCCGGACGGACGCCGTACTGCTTGCCGAGCAGGGCCAGGAAGATCTGCGCCTTCTGCGGGCCGAAGCCGGGCAGCGCCTTCAGCCGGGCCAGCAGGTCCTTGCCGGTGGGGGCGTCGCGCCAGACCGCCTCGGCGTCGCCGTCGTAGTGCTCGACCAGGTGGGCGCAGAGCTGCTGGACCCGCTTGGCCATCGAGCCGGGGAAGCGGTGCACGGCCGGCTTCTCGGCGAACAGCGCGGCGAACGCCTCCGGGTCGGCGGCGGCGATGGCGTGCGCGTCCAGGTCGTCCGCGCCCATCCGCCGCGCGATCACCAGCGGGCCGCTGAACGCCTTCTCCATCGGCACCTGCTGGTCCAGCAGCATGCCCGTGAGGGCGGCCAGCGGGCTGCGGCCGAGCAGTTCGTCGGCGTCGTCCTGCTGGGCGAGGTGGACGGTGGGGGCCATGACGGGCTCCAGGGGTCGGGATTCCCATCCTGGCAGCCGCGGTTCGGCGGCGCGTCCCGCAACACACCACCGGCGGGGCGGGCCACACTGGGTGGATGACCCAACAGCGGCGGTTGATCGTGCTGCGGCACGCCAAGGCGGACTGGCCGGACGTTCCGGACGAGCTGCGCCCGCTGGCGGAGCGCGGCCGGGCCGACGCGGCGGCGGCCGGGCGCTGGCTGGCCGCGCACGCTCTGGTGCCGGACCGGGTGCTGTGCTCGACGGCGGTGCGCACCCGGCAGACCTGGGAGTTGGCCGAGCCGGCCCTCGGCGGCGCGCCCGAACTCGTCCTGGAGCCCCGGGCCTACCGCGGCGAGGTGGACGAACTGATCGGCCTGGTACGGGAGTTGCCGCCGGTGGTGCGCACCGCGATGCTGGTCGGGCACCGGCCGCAGGTGCAGGAGCTGGTGCTGGCGCTGGCCGGGGAGCGGGAGAGCGAACCGCTGGAGCGGCTGCGGGAGAAGTTCTCCACGGCCGGGATCGCGGTCCTCGCGGTGCCCGGGGAGTGGGGTCAACTCATCCCGGGAAGTGCCGAGTTGACCGAGTTTGCGGTACCGCGTGGGTGAGTCGTGGGGCGTGATAGGCATGGGGCATGCGTTTCGACTCCGTGCCCAAGCCGCCCGCCGTGGCCGCCCGCCCGCGTGACGAGCGCGGCTATCCGGTCCCCGCGATCACGCCGTGGGAGGACGGGCATCCGCAGTTCGGGCTGACCGACTACGAGCGGTCCGCCACCTGTGCCCGCGAGCGGCTGTGCTCGGTGTGCAACACGCTGATGCCGCTCGGGCCGGTGTGGCGGGTGGTCGGCGGGGAGGAGGCGCTCGCGATCGGCGAGGCGCTGGCGGCCGGCCGCCCGTACCGGAACATGGCGCCCACCATGGAGGCCCCCGGCCACCGGGCGTGCATGCTGTACGCGTCGATGGTCTGCCCGTACCTGGGCCGCCCGAACGCCCGCCGCCAGGTGACGGCCGAGCAGGAGGGCGCCCCGGACGGCCTGACCGCGCACGTGGTGCGGGGGGCCGCCCGGGGCGAACTGGGCGCCGTGGTGGGCTTCGAGGAGTACGAGTTCGCGATCACTCCGAGCCGGGTGCTGTTCCGCTTCATCGACCCGATGGAGTGCCTGCCGCACGACCTGGCCGAGCAGCAACTCCCGAACCTCCAGGCCGAGTTGGCCCGGATGGCCCGGGGGGATCAGGAACGGTAGGCGGGCAGCCCGACCGTGTCGGTGATCTTGTCGGGCTTTCCGCCCTTGACCGGCACCGTGTAGATGCCGTCCGGGCCGCGGAACGCGACGGACTTGCCGTCGTGCGAGATCGCCGGCTCGGTGTAGTCCACCGAGGCGTCCGGCGTCAGGTCGACCTCCTTGGCGCCCTCCTCCTTCGCCTTGGCGAAGATGTGGGCGTGGCCGCTGACCGAGCGGACGAACACCACCTCGCCGTCGTCGGCGAGCGCGGGCTGCGAACCCTTGGTGATCACACCGCCGTTGGTGCGGGAGATCACGTCGTGGAAGTAGACCTGGCCGTCGGTCTTGTTGGCGTACACCGTCATACCGAACTTGCCGGCCGAGTTCGGCCACAGGTTCCCGGCCTCCGGGAGCGGCTTCTCGGCCTCGGAGTCGCCGACGTGCAGCGGCTCCGGCTTGGCGCCCGCCTTCGCCTCGACGGACAGCAGCTTCAGCGCCTTCTTGTCGTCCGCGGTGAACAGCAGGTAGGTGCCCGCGCCGTGCGGCTCGTCCGGGCCGTACACCTGCCAGGTCGGGTGCGACCAGGTCTCGCCGGACGGGGCCTTGGCGATGACGGTCTTGTGGCCGCCGTCCGGGTCCGAGGTCTGCAGGTTGCCGCTGCCGTCGATGAACGCGGCGTGCTTGCCGTCCGGGGACCACGCCAGGTCGCGGACCACGGTGCCGAAGTCCACGGCCTTGCCGTCCATCAGCACGGTGTTGGTGCCGGTGCTGACGGTCAGCTTGGTGCCGGCGGTCTTGTTCAGCTTGCCGCCCGCGGCGGGCGCGGAGGAACCGGCGCTCCCGCCGCTGCTGCTGCTCGGGGTGTCGGCGGCCGGGCTGTTGGCGGCACTGCTGGGCGAGGTGGTCCCGGTGTCGCCGCCCTCCGGGTCGCAGGCGGTCAGCAGCAGGGCCGACCCGGTGGTGACCGCGGCCACCAGCAGGGCGGCGGCGGATCGGCGCAGACGGGTGCGTTCGCTCATCGGAAGAGTCCCCCCATGGAACGGATCTACGGACTGCGGCGGCCCGGCGGAAGACCGGGCCGCCGCCATCACAGGCATGTGCCTCGTACACATCCTGTCAGTAAGTGACAACAGTCCGGAAGGCAGGGGCCGTTCGAACTGTTGGGGTATCAGGTGCGTTCTGTGGTCCGCGCAGACGCGAACCGGGACGGGGTGGGGCATCGGTCGCGGAACGGCGGAGCGCGGACATGGATGGTTCCCCCGTGGAGCGGTGACAGGGGCGGGTGGTGCCCCCGGCGACGGCATCAGCTTGGCAGCCGCACGTCCGGGCCAGGTGCGGGTGCTGTCACCGCCGTGCAACGGGCGGCCGCGTTGCGCCTTTTGGCTGGTGACGGGCCGTCGGCCGGTGGCCGCGCGCGTCGCCGGGCAAGCGCGGGCGTCGCTGGTTAGCGTGGCAGCGCATGTGCTGTCCGCGGCCGGGCCTTTCGCCGGCCGCTTCGACCCCCCCCGATCCCCGACAGCGGAGCGAGAGACACCATGGCTGCGCAACCCGAAGGCACCCCGGTCTGGGCGGACGCGATGTTCACCGACCTGGAGGGCGCCAAGAAGTTCTACGGTGAGGTGCTGGGCTGGACGTTCGGCGAATCCTCCACCGAGTACGGCAACTACACGCAGGCGTACCGGGACGGCAAGGCGGTCGCCGCGATCGTCCCGCCGATGCCCGGACAGGGCCCGGGGCAGTCCGCCTGGGTGCTCTACCTGGCCTCGCTGGACGTCGAGGCCACCGCGGAGCGGATCCGGGCGGCCGGCGGCTCCCTGCTCCTGGAGCCGATGAAGGTCGGCACCTTCGGCTCGATGGCGCTCGCCAAGGACCCGGCCGGGGTGGTGTTCGGCCTCTGGCAGGGCGGTGAGCACGCCGGCTTCGAACTGCGCGACGCGCCCGGCAGCTACGGCTGGGCGGAGGTGTTCACCCGGGACCCGGCCGCAGCCAACGCCTTCTTCCCGAAGGTGTTCTCCTACGGGGTCCGGAAGCTCGTCGACGAGAAGGTCGAGTACTGGGTGTTCAGCATCGGCGACGTGCCGGTGCTCGGTTCGATGGGCATGACGCCCGAAGTGCCCGCGGAGGTACCGTCGTTCATCAGCGTGTACTTCGTGGTGGACGGCTGCGACGCCGCGGTCGAACGCGTCGCCAAGGCCGGCGGGCAGAAGGTGTTCGGGCCGATCACCACCCCGTTCGGGCGCTTCGCGTCCTTCGTGGACCCGCAGGGCGCGGCGTTCTCGCTGATCGACCCGGGCGCCGCCGAGGGCGAGATGCCGGCCACCGTGGAGGTGGCCTGAACCGATGGTTGTGCCACGACCCGAACTCACCGGCGAACGCGCCGACCTCCTGACCGCGCTCGACAAGCACCGCGGTTTCCTGCGCTACACCGTCCGCGGCCTGACCGACGAGCAGGCCGGGCAGCACACCACCGTCAGCGCACTCACCCTCGGCGGGCTGATCAAGCACGTCGCCGGGGTCGAGGAACGCTGGATGCGGTTCGCGGTCGGCGGCGCCGAGGCGATGCGCTCCGAGGGCGCGCCGCAGGACGCCGAGGCCTGGGCCCAGCAGTTCCGGATGCTGCCCGGCGAGACCCTGGACGTCCTGCTCGAACGCTACCGGGCAGTCGCAGAACACACCGACGGCCTGGTCACCACCCTCGACCTCGACAACGAGCACCCACTGCCGTCCGCGCCCTGGTTCGAACCCGGCGCGGTGTGGAGCGTCCGCCGGGTGCTGCTGCACGTCCTCGCGGAGACCGCGCAGCACGCCGGGCACGCCGACATCCTCCGCGAGAGCCTGGACGGCCAGCGCACCATGGGCTGACGGGGCCGGGGGGGGGGAGTTCTCAGCCGTCGGTGAGGATCTCCATCAGGGGCTGGCCGTGTTCCAGCCAGCGTTCCACGCCCATGCCGTCGACCAGGTGTATGGACAGATCCTTGGCAACCTTCCGGGTCTCCCGGCTGTACCTGCCGTTGGTGACGACGACCATGACATCGGCCTCGTGGAGGGTGAACGCGGCCGGTGCGGCGCGAATGGTCTCCGGGGGAACGGTCCGGCCGGTCGTGGTGTGCTTCACCTGGACGACGAACTTCTGCTTGATCGGCCAGATCGCGATGACGTCCGCCCCGTTGTCGCCGCTGAATCCCTGAGCCCGGTCGACCCGGAAGCCGTCCCGCTTCATCAGCGCGGCGACCAGCCGTTCGAAGGTGGTCGGCTTGATCTCCTCGGCCATCTTGATCGGGAGCGTGCTGACCGGCGAGAACAGGGCCGTCGGTTCCTTCCCCAGGACCTCGGCGAGGTTCTTCGTCTCCTGCGCCAGCTTGGTGCGGATCGACTCCAGGGCTTCCACGTCGTTTCCCGAGCCGGCGAACCGACTGGTTCCCGGCCGGGCCTTGACGCCCTTGACGCGCTGCCAGTAGCTGCTCTCCGACGCGGCGAAGGCGGCACGCTGTTTCAGCAGTTCGGACTCGGTGGTGGTCAGCCAGTAGCCCACGCGGTCCCGGTGGTTGTCGAGGTACTCGCTGGCGGCGGTCATCACGGAGGTCGCCTCCCGCCGGACCCGTTCCAGGTGGGCCCGGGTGTCGTCGATGATCGCGAAAGCCGTGTCGATCAGGCCTGCAAGGTCGTGGGCAACCACGCGGTACGGCCGGCTGCTGGCGGGGGTGGAGGCCCTTTTGCTGATGTCGGTCAGAACACCGAGGATGCTCGGCAGGAACTCGTCGTACGGCTCGCCGGACCGGTGGGCCTTGGCCAGGTACCTGTCGTAGCTGCAGGTGTTTCCCAACGGGCCGGGGGTGGAGGGGAATTCGTCTTGGTCGTGAACCACGGGCGGCAGGGTAGCCCCTGATGCTGACAGCGGGCACACCGTTCGGTGGCGCGCTGCGGACGGCCTCGGTGGCCGAACGGGTGGCCGGGGGTTGTCAGTTGGCATCGAGGAGGCTGCGGTACCAGTCGATCTTCGCGCGCAGGTGGGTGCGTTGGCGTTCCAGCAGGGCGATCCGGTCGTTGACGGCGGTGTCGTGCTGTTCGAGCAGGCCGATCCGGTCGCGGAGGCTGTCCGGGCCCTCGGTGCGGGCGAGTTCGGCGTAGCGGCGCATGTCGGCGATCGGCATGCCGGTGTCGCGCAAGCAGCGCAGGATGCCGAGCCAGGCCAGGTCGTCGGGGGTGAAGCGGCGGTGGCCGCTGGTGGCGCGGGTGATGGCGGTGAGCAGGCCGATGCGCTCGTAGTAGCGCAGGGTGTCCAGGCTGAAGCCCGAGCGTTCGGCGGCCTCGGCGGGGGTGAGCAGCTGCTGAGTCGTCACGGGGCCGATTCTGCCCGCTCGTTGGGGAGGGCACAGCGGGTGAAGCGTTCGCCCCAGGTGGCGAGCAGCGCGGCGAGTTCGGGCGGGGAGACGACCTGGAAATCGGCGTCCAGTGAGCCGATTGCCATCGCGGGCCAGTCCAGTGCTTCGGCGTTCATCAGGACCCGGCAACGGGCCTCGTCCAGCTCCTCGACCTCGGTCCAGGGGCCGATGCGCTGCCGGACCGTCCCCGCCGGGGCGTCGATCAGGACCTCGACCCGGTATGGGCGGGACTGGCCGGAGAGGCCGGCCCGGACGAACTCGGCGGCGTCGGCGGCCGGGAGGGCGCGCGGCAGGAAGTGGGCGCCGGTCGGTGCGGGCGCGGTGAGCCGGTCCAGGCGGAAGGTTCGCCAGTCGTGCCGGGTGAGGTCGTACGCCACCAGGTACCAGCGCCGTCCCAGCCGGACCAGGTGGTGCGGCTCGGTGTGGCGCTCGCCGGCGCGGCCGTCCGCGGTGCCGTACTGGAAGCGCAGCCGTTCGGTGTCGCGGCAGGCCAGGGCGACGGCGGTGAGGGTGTCCGGGTCGATCCGGGCGTCGTTGCCGCCGTTGCCGCGCCAGCCGGCCGGCACCGTGACGGTGCGCAGCGCCTCCACCCGGCGGCGCAGCCGGGACGGCATCACCTGCACCACCTTCGCCAGCGCCCGCACCGAGGCCTCGGCCAGGCCCTCCACCGCGCCGTCGGCCGCCGCCTGGAGCCCGACGGCCAGCGCGACCGCCTCCTCGTCGTCGATCACCAGCGGTGGCAGCGCGGCGCCCGCGGCCAGCTGGTAGCCGCCGTCCACGCCGCGGCGGGCCTCCACCGGGTAGCCGAGCTCGCGCAGCCGGTCGACATCGCGCCGCAGGGTGCGGGCGGAGACGCCGAGCCGGGCGGAGAGATCCTCGCCGGGCCAGAAGCGGTGGGACTGGAGCAGGGTGAGCAACCGCAGGGTGCGGGCGCTGGTGTCGGCCATGCGATCGATCCTCCTCGAATTGCGGCCGGAAACTGACCGCAATGGTCCCTAGTGTGGAACACGAGCGAGCGAGACACCGCGAAGGTGGTGTTGAACTCCGTTGTGGTGAACCGCAGTTGCTATCGAGAGGCGAGACGATGACCGAGACCACCGTCGGCGAGTACCCCGCTGCCACCATCACGGACGAGCGGCTGACCGGGGAGAAGGCCGACCTGGTGGCGGCGCTTCGCGCGGCCCGGCACTTCCTGCGACTGACCGCCCGCGGCCTGACCGACGAGCAGGCCGGGCACCGCAGCACCGTCAGCGAGCTGTGCATCGGCGGCCTGATCAAGCACGTCACCTCGGGGGAGCGGCTCTGGGCCGGGTTCATCGAGTTCGGCCCGTCCGCGATGCCGGACTTCAACAACTTCACCGAGGCCGACTACGAGCGCCGCGCCCAGGAGTACCGCATGCTCCCCGGCGAGACCCTGGCCGGCGTGCTCGCCGCGTACGAGGCGGTGGCCGCCGCGACCGACGAGCTGGTGGCGGGCCTCGACGACCTGGGCGCCTCCCACCCGCTGCCCGCCGCCCCCTGGTTCGACTCCGACGAGCACTGGTCCGCCCGCCGCACCCTGATGCACATCATCGCCGAGACCGTCCAGCACGCCGGCCACGCCGACATCGTCCGGGAGGCCATCGACGGGGCGAAGAGCATGGGCTGAGGACCGGAGCGAGTCGAGGGGCCCGCAGGTCTGACGTGGCGTCAGTTGTGCGGGCCCCGCGTCGTGATCCCGGCGAGGGGCTGGGTGATGCGGTATGTGCTGACGCCGCTGGGGGAGCGGGTGCTGCGCGCGCACTACGCCGACCTGGTCCGGACGGAGGGCGCGGTGCTGGCCGGCGGGCTCGACCGGACGGTGGTCCGGCCGCCCCGGCTCACCGACCAGGCGCTCATCCGGGACCACCGGATCGCGTACGGCCGGAACGTGCATGGTGGCTCGCCGTCTCCCGGGCCGACGTCGCGCACTGCATGCTGCGCGGCCTGGCGGATGCGGAGACGGTCGGGCGGACCCTCGGCATCGCCGACCGAGCGCGAGCGCGTGCCGGGCGCCGGTCGGGCGGCGCCTAGGCTGAAGGGGTGTCTGCTCCTCGTCTGCGCCGCGTGGCCGTCCTGGTCCTGGACGGTGCGAAGCCGCTCGATGTCGGGATTCCGGCGCAGGTGTTCTCCACCCGCGCGAGCATGCCGTACGAGGTGCGGGTGTGCGGGGCGGCGCCCGGGCTGGTGGCGGGCGGGGACGGGCTGTCGTACCACGTGGCGCACGGGCTGGAGGCCCTGGAGTGGGCGGAGTCGGTGTTCGTGCCCGGCTACCGGCATCCCGACCGGGACGACCCGCCGGCCGCCGTGGTCGAGGCGCTGTGCGCGGCGCACGCCGGCGGGGCCCGGCTGGCAGCGATCTCCACCGGGGCGTTCGCGCTGGCCGCCACCGGGCTGCTGGACGGCCGCCGGGCCACCACGCACTGGCACTACGCCCGGGCGCTGGCAGCGAAGTATCCGCGGGTGCGGGTGGACGAGAACGTGCTGTTCGTGGACGAGGGCAGCGTGCTCACCTCGGCGGGCGCGGCCTCCGGCATCGACCTGTGCCTGCACATGCTGCGCCGCGACCTCGGGGTGGCCGCGTCCAACCACACCGCGCGGCGGCTGGTGGCCGCGCCGTACCGCAGCGGCGGGCAGGCGCAGTACGTGCCGCGCAGCGTGCCCGAGCCGATCGGGGAGCGGTTCGCCGCCACCCGGGAGTGGGCGCTGCACCGGCTGGACGAGCCGCTGACGGTGCGGACGCTGGCCCGGCACGCCGCGGTCTCGCCGCGCACCTTCTCCCGGCGGTTCGTCGAGGACACCGGGTACACGCCGATGCAGTGGGTGCTGCGGGCCCGGGTGGACCTGGCCCGTGAGCTGCTGGAACGTTCCGAGCGGAGCGTGGAGCGGATCGCCGCCGAGACCGGGCTGGGCACCGGTGCGAATCTGCGCACGCACTTCCAGCAGATCCTCGGGACCACGCCGAGCGAGTACCGGCGAACGTTCACCAAGGGGGAGTGAAAGCGCTTTCCGGATGCGGAGGGAAAGCGTTTTCCCGTTGGGACGGAGCATTGGCACGATCCTTTCGAACCATGGCACGGACGCCACTGCCACCGGCCCCGGGCGCGAGCGAAAGTGGAGGCGTTCACCCCGCGCACAGAAGGGCCCCTGCCATGACCCGCATCGCCATCAACGGATTCGGCCGCATCGGACGCAACGTGCTGCGCGCCCTGCTGGAGCGCGACAGCAAGCTGGAGGTCGTCGCCGTCAACGACCTGACCGAGCCGACCGCGCTGGGCCGGCTGCTGGCGTACGACACCACCTCGGGCCGGCTCGGGCGCCCGGTGACCGTCGAGGGTGATGTGCTGATGGTGGACGGCCGCCGGATCAAGGTGCTCGCCGAGCGCAACCCCGCCGACCTGCCCTGGGCCGAACTGGGCGTGGACATCGTGCTGGAGGCCACCGGCCGGTTCACCTCCGCGGAGGCGGCCCGGGCGCACCTGACCGCCGGGGCGAAGAAGGTCCTGGTGTCCGCGCCGTCCGCCGGTGCCGACGTCACCCTCGCCTACGGCGTCAACACCGAGGCGTACGACCCGGCCGCGCACACCATCGTCTCCAACGCGTCCTGCACCACCAACGCGCTGGCCCCGCTGGCCGCCGTCCTCGACGAACTGGCCGGTATCGAGCACGGTTTCATGACCACCGTGCACGCCTACACCCAGGAGCAGAACCTCCAGGACGGCCCGCACCGCGACCCGCGCCGGGCCCGCGCCGCCGCCGTCAACATCGTGCCGACCACCACCGGCGCCGCCAAGGCGATCGGCCTGGTGTTGCCGCAGCTGGACGGCAAGCTGTCCGGTGACTCGATCCGGGTGCCCGTCCCGGTCGGCTCGATCGTCGAGCTGAACACCACCGTCTCCCGCGACGTCACCCGCGAGGAGGTGCTCGCCGCCTACCGGGAGGCCGCCGGCGGCAGGCTCGCGGGCATCCTGGAGTACTCCGAGGACCAGCTGGTCTCCTCCGACATCACCGGCAACCCGGCGTCCTCGATCTTCGATTCGGAGCTCACCCGGGTCGATGGCCGCCACATCAAGGTGGTCGCCTGGTACGACAACGAGTGGGGCTTCTCGCACCGGGTCATCGACACCCTGGAGCTGCTCGCCGCGAGCTGACGCCACGCCAGGGGCCCGCGCCGATCGGACGGTGCGGGCCCTTTCGTGGGTTGATCAGGCAGTCAGGCAGTCAGGCAGTCAGGCGGCCCGGTGGTCAGTTGGTCGGCAGGTCGAACGCGGCGGCGGCAACCCGGTACTGGGCCGAGAAGGGGGCGCCCGCGCGGGAGGTCGGGGTGAAGGAGTAGACGAGGTCACGGGAGCCGTCGCGGGTGGCGAAGACCGCGCTGGTGTACCCGGGGCGGCTGCCGGTCTTGCCCCAGAACTCGATGCCGGGGGCGGGGGAGAAACGCATCAGGCCGGTGCTGAAACAGGCCCGGCCGGAGGTGGGGCCGATGTCGCAGTGGTCGTTCTGGTGGTTCGGGACATCGGGGACGGCGAACAGTTCGGCCTGCTGGGCGGGCGGCAGCAGCTTGCCGTGCAGCAGCGCGGACATGAAGCGCTCCAGGTCGGGCGCGTTGGAGATCATGCCGCCCTCGGCCCACGGCCAGGGGCTCTGCCGGGTGACGTCCGCCAGGCCGGTGCTGCCGTCCGGGCGGGTGACGGCGAGGACGGCGTGCGCGCTCGGGTTCGGCAGCGCGGTGTCCTCGGCGTCGGGTGCCCAGGTGTGGTGCAGGCCGAGCGGGCGCAGGATCCGGGCGTTGAGCTCCTGGGCGAAGCTGTGGCCGGTGACCTGTTCGATCACCATGCCCGCCAGGTAGTAGTTGATGCCGTTGTACTGCTGGGCGGTGCCCGGGTCGAACTGCTTCGGGTTGGCCATGATCCGCCTGACCACTTCCTGCGGGGTGAAGCTGTCGCTCGCGTGGGCGGCGAACCACTCCGGGGTGCCGTCGTCGGGGAACTGCCCCTGGCCGGTCGGCAGGCCGCTGGTGTGGTTGAGCAACTGCCGTACGGTGACGGCGGGGTAGTCCTTCGGCAGGGTGTTCGGCGGCAGGTACTGCTGGACGGCGCCGTCCAGGTCGACGCGGTGCTCGGCGACGAGCTGGAGCACCACGGTGGCGGTGAACACCTTGGAGATGCTGCCGATCCGGAATTCCCCGTCCGCCTTCACCGGCCGTCCGGTGGCCGGGTCGCCGGTGCCGGAGGTGCCCGACCAGCGGCCGTCCTCGCCGCCCACCAGCACGACGGCGCTGGTGAGTTGGGCGTTCGGCAGGCCTGCGATGGAGGCGCGCAGCGCGGCCGCGTTCGGCGGGGTGCTGTGGCCGGTGGCGGCCTGCGCCCCGCCGACCGCCCCGGCGGTGAGTCCGGCCACCATCGCCACCGTCATGGCCGTACCCGCCAGCTTGCGACCCATCGCCTTCACGGTCATCCCCCGTGCCCCCAACTTCGTGTCCCGGCCAGTGTTCTGACGTCGAGAAGTGTGGCGCGCGAGGCTGGTCGGGCGGATCCGGGCCGGACCCCGAGCTGCCCCTGATCCGTCCCGGGGAGCGGTCTCGGGGGCGGATCAGGGGCGGCGCTCCTCGGGGCGGGGGCGGCGCTCCTGGGGTCAGGTGGAGGGCCGGTCCATCAGGTGGTGCTGCCAGGCCCAGGCGGCGATCTCGACGCGGTTGCGGGCGCCGAGCTTCTGCTGGACGGCCGTCAGGTGGCTCTTGACGGTGCTGAGGGTGATGAACAGGTCGGCGGCGATCTCCTGGTTGGTGCGGCCCTTGGCGATGGCGCGGACCACCTCGGTCTCGCGGACGGAGAGCGGCCGGCCGGGTGGGTCGGCGGCGGGCGTGGCCGGGGCGGTGAGGCCGCGCAGCAGGCGAAGGGTGAGGGAGGGCGAGATCAGGGCGTCGCCGGCGTGCGCGGCGCGAACCGCCTCGATCAGCAGGGCCGGTGCGGCGCCCTTGAGGACGAACCCGACCGCGCCGGCGTGCAGCGCGCCGTGCACGTACTCGTCGAGGTCGAAGGTGGTCACGACGACCACCCGCAGCGGGTCCGGGACGTCGGGGCCGGCCAGCGCGCGGGTGACGTCGATGCCGTCCAGTCCGGGCATCCGGATGTCGACCAGGCAGACGTCGGGCCGCAGCCGGCGGGCGAGTTCGATCGCCTCGGGGCCGTCGGCGGCCTCGCCGACCACGGTGATGTCGTCCTGGTCCTCCAGGATCAGCCGCAGGCCGCCGCGGATCATCGCCTGGTCGTCGGCGAGCAGGACGCGGATGGTCATCGGGCACCACCGGAGGGGAGTTCGGTAAGGGTGGAGGCGAAGTCGGCTTCGGGGGGCCCGAGTTGGGTGGGCTGTCGGTCCGGGGCGTCGGTTGTGGTGGTCATCGGGCGGCGCCGGCCGGGACGGGGAGTTCGGCGTGGACGGTCCAGCCGCCGGTGGGGGCGGGGCCGGCGGTGAAGGTGCCGCCGAGGGCCTCGACGCGTTCGCGCATGCCGAGCAGGCCGAAGCCGCCGGGGCGCAGGTGGCGGGTGTGGGCGGGTGGGGCGTCGTCCTTGACGGTGACGGTGAGGGCGCCGGGCGGGTGGGCGACGGTGACCTCGGCGGTGCGGGCGTGGGTGGCGTGCCGGGCGACGTTGGTGAGCGACTCCTGGACGATCCGGTGCACGGTGGTGGCGACCTCCGGCGGCCAGGGTGCGGCGTCCCGGTCGGGGAGGTGCAGCTGGACGGCCGGGCCGTGGCCGTCGAACCGCCGTACCAGGGCGGTGAGTTCGGCCGCGCCAGGGGCGGTGGGGGCGGTGCCCGGGGTGTCGTCGGCGGCCCGCAGCAGGCCCACCACCCGGCGCATCGCGGACAGCGCGTCCGCGCCCGCCGTCTCGATGCCGGCGAGGGTCTCGTCCAGTTGCTCGGGGCGTTTGCGGGCGACGATCCGGGCGGCCTGGGTCTGCACCACCACGCCGGTGATGTGGTGGGCCACCAGGTCGTGCAACTCGCGTGCCAGCGCCAGGCGTTCGTCCCGGCGGACGGATTCCGCGGCGGCCCGGCGGCGGTGGTCCAGCAGCCGCAGGCCGAGGCCGGCGGCGAGTGCCAGCGCCCACACCTCGACGCCGATCCGGAACGAGGTGGCCGGGGCCGGGGCCGCCAGCAGGCCTGCCGTCATCAGGGCCAGTCCGGCCGCGCCGAGGGCCGCCGCGGGGCGCCACGGCAGCGTCCGCACCGCCGACCCGCCCAGCACCAGCAGCCCCAGCACCGCTGCCGCGCCCGGCTCGCCGGGCAATCCCGCCGCCCGTGCCACCAGCGCCGCCGCGCCGGCCACGGCCAGGCCCAGGGCGGCCGCCCAACCCCGGTGACGCTCACGCCCCAGCGCCAGCGCGCACACCACCGCACCGGTCGCCGCGTCGAGTGTCCACACCCGGCCCTGCGCCGCGTACTGCGCCGCCATCACCAGCAGCACCAGCGCGAATCCCGCGCCCAGCACCGCGTTTCCCACCATCGCCGTTCGTCTCACGGCCGCCACCGTAGGCGAATGCGCCGCCGCCGCGAACCGGCCGAAAGTACGACCCCGTGCGGCCCGGACCGTACCTTCGGCCGCTGCGGGCGTCTGCCGCCGAACGGGAACGTGGGGCCCATGACCACACCCCTGGCCGGCACCGCACTGCTCGCGGTGGCCGAGAAGACCGAACGCAGTCCGCTGCTCTACGCCTGGTGGGCGCTCCAACTGGCCGTGCTGATCGCCCTCGGCTGGGGCGGGTACCGCCTGGTGCGGGCCTGGCGGGCGCGGCGTGCCGAGCGGGACGCGGAGGACGGGCAGTGGTGACGCCGGTGCTGGAGACCGTCGGGCTCGGCAAGCGCTACGGGCGCCGACTGGCGCTCGCCGACGTCGAGTTGAGCATTCCGGCGGGCCGGGTGGTCGGCCTGGTCGGGCCCAACGGCGCGGGCAAGTCCACGCTGATGCAGCTCGCCTGCGGGCTGATCGGCCCGACCTCGGGCCGGATCCTGGTGCACGGCACCGAGCCCGGCACCCACCCCGACCACCTGGCCCGGGTCGGATACGTCGCCCAGGACACCCCCGTCTGTCCGGACCTCACCGTCGCCGAGCACCTGCGGCTCGGCGCCCGCCTCAACCCGCGCTGGGACGCCGCGCTCGCCGAACGCCGGCTCGCCCGTTCCGGGCTCGACCCCCGGCAGAAGGCCGGCCGGCTGTCCGGCGGGCAGCGCGCCCAGCTCGCCCTCACCGTGGCCGCCGCCAAGCGCCCCGACCTGCTGATCCTCGACGAGCCCGCCGCTGCCCTCGACCCGCTTGCCCGGCACGCCTTCCTCGACCACCTGATGGAGTCCGTCACCGAACTCGGCGCCACCGCCGTGCTCTCCTCGCACGCGCTGCCCGACGTCGCCCGGGTCTGCGACCACCTGGTGGTGCTCGCCCGCGGCCGCGTCCAACTGCACGGCGACATAGGGCCGTTGCTCGACCGGCACGCCCGGGTGACCGGACGTCCCGCCGACCTCGACGCGCTCCTGGCCGACGGCACCGTGCTCACCCGCACCGACCCGGCGGACGGCCCGGCCACCGCCCTGGTCCGCACCGAACGGCCGCTGCCCGCCGGGCCGTTCACCGTCACCGCGCCCGACCTGGAAGAACTCGTCCTCGCCCACCTCGCCCGCGCCGAACGGCCGGGCGGCCGCGGGCCCTCGACCGGTCGATCGGAGGCCCGCCGATGATCTGGCTGACTTGGCGCCAGTTCCGCACCCAGGCCGTGATCGGCCTGGCCGCGCTGCTCCTGCTGGGCGGCTACCTGCTGCTGCTCGGCCTCGACATTCACCACGCCCACCAGGACACCCTCGCGCACTGCGCGGCCCGCGCCGACTGCACCGGGCAACTCGCCGCGTTCGCCGACCGCTACCGGCTGCGCACCGACCTGCTCGGCCACCTGCTGCTGGTGCTGCCCGTCGTGTTCGGCGTGTTCTGCGGGGCGCCGCTGGTCGCCCGCGAGTTCGAGGCCGGCACCCACCGGCTGGTGTGGAACCAGAGCATCACCCGCCGCCACTGGCTGGCGGTCAAACTGGCCGTGGTGGGCGGCAGTTGCACGTTCGCGGCCGGGGCTGTCGCGCTGCTGCTCGGCTGGGCCACCGGCCCCGTCCTCGCCGTCGAGGGCGCGCGCTTCGAACCCCTCGCCTTCGCCGCGCACGGGCTCGTGCCCGCCGCGTACGCCGCCTTCGCGTCCGTGCTCGGGGCCACCCTCGGCCTCCACCTGCGCCGGACCGTCCCGGCGATGGCCGCCACCCTGGCGGTGTTCACCGTCGTCCAGCTGGCCGTTCCGGCCCTGGTCCGGCCGCACTACCGGGCGCCCGAGCGGACCAGTGTGCAGCTGACCGCGCCGATCGTCGCCAAGCTCAGCAAGATCGGCACCTACGGGGACATCGGCGGCCTGCGCGTCCCCGGCGGCCCCTGGGTGATCGACACCAGCGCGATCCTCGACGAGACCGGCGCGACCGTCGGGCACAGCGACTGGTTCCAGGACTGCATGGATCACAGCTCGCTCGCCGAGCTGCCCCGCTGCCTCGCCGACCACCGGATCCACGTGGAGATCACTCAGCAGCCCGCCGACCGCTACTGGACCTTCCAGGCCGTGGAGAGCGCCCTGTTCGCGCTGCTCACCGCCGCCACCGCGCTCCTCGCGGTGCGACGGCTGCGCACCCGAGCCGACTGACCGGAGAATCGATCGGAAGACCTGACAACCTTTCGGATGGGCTCGGGCGTGTGGTCGGTGTGACCCGAGGAACCGAGGACGACCTCTACACGGCATTCGTCGCGGCCGCCTGGCCGCGACACCTACGGACGGCCACCCTGATCACGGGGGACCGGCTCCGCGGCGAGGAACTGCTCCAGGACTGCCTGGTCAAGCTCTATGTCCGCTGGCACCGGATGGCCACCGACGACCCGCACGCCTACCTGCGGCGGATGCTCGTCAACGGTCATGTCAGCTGGTGGCGCCGGCGACGACGGGAGACCCTCACCGCCGAGCTGCCGGACCTGCCAGGCACGCCCGGCGACGAGTACGGCGCGACGGACGAACTCCACCGTGCGCTGCGCTCGTTGCCCGCCCGGCAGCGTGCGGTGGTGGTGCTGCGGCACCTGGAGGACCTGTCCGAGAAGGACACCGCCGCCGTCCTCGGCTGCTCGGTCGGCACCGTCAAGAGCCAGCACTCCCGGGCCTTGGCCCGGCTGCGCACGGCGCTTCCGAAGAACCGCTCGAAGAACGAGGAGGCTGTCAGCCCATGAGCACCAACGAGCACGAGGACCTGTCGCAGGCGCTGGAGGTGCTGGCGGACCGCCAGCTCCCGCCCGGGTCCGCACCCACGGCGGACCTGCTGCGGCGGGGCCGCCGCAGCAAGCGGCTGCGCGCCGCCACCGTGTCCGGCACGGCCGTCGTCGTCGGCGCGGTCGCGATGGGGGCGCTGTTCATCGGCGGCCCGGCGGCCACCTCCTCCGGCATTGGGCCGGCCGCTGCGGCCGCGTCCGGTCCGGAAGCCTCGGGCAAGCCCTCCGGTACGCCGTCGGGCAAGCCCACCGAGTCCTCCAAGCCGTCCAGCCAGCCGTCGGGCAAGCCCACCGAGTCCTCCAAGCCGTCCAGCCAGCCGTCGACCAAGCCCTCGGGCTCGTCCAAGCCCTCCGGCACGCCGTCGACCAAGACCAGCAACAGCCCCGTCCTCAACCCGAGGGTGCAGGAGCTGCTGGCGGCGCGGAACCCGGCCGGCTACCGGATCGCCAGCAGCTACGACGACCCCGACCCGGAGCCCGGATCGGGCGTGCGGTACCGGGTCGCGACGACGGAGACGCTCGTCAACGACGCGACCAACCCCGTGCGGGTCGGTGATCTCCGCATCGAGATCACCCACGTGAAGGAAATGGCGCCCGGGACGACGTACCAGCCGAACCCGAGCTGCGACGCGACGTCCAACTGCACCATCACGCACCGCCCCGACGGCAGTGTGCTGATGGTCAAGCTTCCCCCGGCGGCGGGCGGCATTTACTGGTGGCAGGCCACCCTGTACCGCACCGACGGCAGCCTGGTCACCGCCATCTCGAACAACTCCCCGATGGCGCCGGACGGCCCGATCGATCCGCCGGCCCTCAACGGCGACCAGCTCACGACCCTCGTCCTGGACCCGGTCTGGTCGCACGTGATCGATCAGCTGGTGGCTCAGTTCGGCTGATCCCGTCGCGGGTCAGGGGCGCAGCAGTCCCCAGTACAGCGCCCACGGGACGAACGCCGCGCCCGAGAGCGCCAGGAGTCCGAGCCGCACCCGGACACCGTCCGCCGGGGGGTTGCGGACGGTGGTGGCGACGGTCGTTCCGGCCGCCACCACCGTTGCCACCGCCGCCAGTTGCAGCATCAGCCAGGCGACGGGCCGGCCGAGCAGGACCGGCCCGGGCAGCCCGGCCGCTGTGATCGCCATGAACAGCAGGTAGAGCGGGGTGCCGACGACCGCGAGCGTGCCGGTCAGCGCGGCCCAGCGGGCCGGGCGCGGCACTCCGGCGGGTACGGGGCGGCGGCGCAGCCGGCGGACGGCTCCGGTGGCCAGGTGACCGGCGAAGCCGACCAGGCAGACGGCCGTCAGTGCGGCCTGCAGCCAGGGCCGCTCGTACCAGTGGAGCGGGGCGAGCGGCCGGCTGGCGTACGCCTGCGCGGGGGCGGCGCCGACGGACACCGGCGGCAGGCCGCCGGCCAGGCCGGTGATCCAGCGGGACTCGAACTCGGCGTAGTCGTCCGGCAGTTGGCTCGGGCGGTCGAAGCCGTCGGCGAAGCTGCGCCGGAGGTTGTGGCGGACGTCGGGGATGGTGCGGATGGTGTAGTGCTGGTTGCCCGCGCGGTCCAGGGCGTCCCGGACGATCCGCTCGCTCTCGGCGGGCACGGCCTCCCGGTCCAGCGTTCCCCACTCGGCGAGCACCGGCAGGTGGAGCCGCTCCCAGGCGGGCACCGGGTCGTACTCCGCCTCGGGGAAGAGCCGGGCGGCGGCCAGCTCCCGGATCAGCGTGCTCTGCATGGTCGGGACCAGTGAGCCGGTGATCCCGGCGTGCCGCAGGTACTCCCCGTACGCCCAGGCCTGTTGGCGGGCCGGGCTGAGGCCGACCGCGCCCGCGGTCACCACGAAGGACACCTCGGAGGTCCGTCCGGCGGCCAGCGTGACCACCCAGGCGCCCTCCGAAAGGCCCCACAGGCCGACCCGGTTCGGGTCGATCCCGGGCCGGGAGCGCAGGAGTTGGACGGCGGCGAGGGCGTCGTCGGCGAGGCGGTCGTAGTCGCGGCTGAGGGTCGAGTAGCCGGCGGTCCGTTTGTCCCAGATCAGCGTCGGGATGCCGTGCGCGGCGTAGGCCTCGGCGGCGGGCCGGAGTTCGTCCATGGCGACCGGGCCGGCCCCGCCGACCATCACCAGTCCGGGGGCGCCGCTCGCGCCCGGTGCGGCGATCAGCTCGCCGTGCAGCCGGGTGCCGTCGGCGCTGGTGAACTCGACGGCGGTGTGGGCGAGTTGCTGTCCGGCCTCGGTCGGGGCGGCCGCCGCGGGGGTGGTCGCCGACAGGGCGAGCAGGAAGGCGATCAACCCCAGCAGCCGTGTTCTGTGCTTGTCCCGCATGGTGTGGTCTCCCCGTGGTCGAGCGCGATCGGTCGGATCCACCCTTTCCGATCGCGCGCCGCTGCGGGATGGGGGCGCCACCCGGGTCTGCACGGGGGACAACCCCCGGACATGACACCAGAGCTGACGGGACGTCAGCTCCGAGTCGAGTGCCGGGCGGCGATCACTTGGGCTCACGGTCGAACTGCGAGCGGGACCAGACGTAGCCGAGCACGGTGAGGGCGGCGCACCAGAGCAGCGCGATCCACCAGTTGTTGCCGATGTGGGTGCCGAGCAGCAGGCCGCGCAGCGTCTCGATGGCGGGGGTGAACGGCTGGTACTGGGCGATCGGCTGGAACCATCCGGGCATCGAGTGCAGCGGGACGAAGGCGCTGGAGATCAGCGGCAGCACGATCAGCGGCAGCGCGCTGTTGCTGGCGGCCTCCGCGTTGGGGCTGCCCAGGCCCATGCCGACGGCGATCCAGGTGAGGGCGAGCGCGACCAGCACCAGCAGGCCGAACGCGGCCAGCCACTCCAGCGCGGTGGCGTCGTGCGAACGGAAACCGATGGCCACGCCGACCGCGCCGACCAGCACCACGCTCAGCACCGACTGCAGCACGCTGCCGATCACCCGGCCGAACAGCACCGAGCCGCGGTGGATCGCCATGGTGCGGAACCGGGCGACGATGCCCTCGTTCATGTCCGTCGCCATGGAGACGGCGGTGCCGATCACGGTGGAGCCGATGGTCATCATCAGGATGCCGGGCACCAGGTAGGCGATGTAGGCGTCGCGGCCGGCCCCGCCGCTCATCGCGTCGCCGAAGATGTAGACGAACAGCAGGAGCAGCATCACCGGGGTGAGCAGCAGGTTCAGGGTGAGCGACGGGTAGCGCCGGGCGTGCAGCAGGTTGCGCCGCAGCATGGTGGACGAGTCGCGGACGGCGAGGGCGAACGAACTCATCGGACAGCCTTCTTCGAGGAAGCGGCCTCGGCGGCCGGGGCGGTGGACGCGGTGGGCGCGGTGGCGGACGGGGCGTCGGGCTGGGCGGGGACGGCGGCGGGCGCGCCGGTCAGCGCGAAGAACACGTCGTCCAGGTCGGGGGTGTGCACGGTCAGCGAGTCGGCCTCGACGCCCGCCGCGTCGAGCCGGTCGAGCACCGAGCGCAGCGCGCGCTGGCTGCCGTCGCTGGGGACCAGCAAGGTCAGCGACTCGTCGTCGCGGGCGCTCTCGGCGAGTGCGTCGGCGGCGGACCGGTACCCGGTGGGGTCGGTGAAGCGGAGGCTGACGTGGCCGCCCGGGACGAGGCGCTTGAGCTCCTCGGCGGTGCCTTCGGCGGCGATCACGCCGTTGTGCAGGACGGCGATGCGGTCGGCGAGTTCGTCGGCCTCCTCCAGGTACTGGGTGGTGAGGAAGACGGTGACGCCGCCGGTGACGAGCTCCCGGATGATCTGCCACATGCTGTGCCGGCTGCGCGGGTCGAGGCCGGTGGTCGGCTCGTCCAGGAAGATGATCCGCGGGCTGCCGACCAGCGTCATCGCGATGTCGAGGCGGCGCTTCATGCCGCCGGAGTAGGTGGAGGCGGGCTTCTGCGCGGCCTCGGTGAGATCGAATCGGGCGAGGAGGTCGGCGGTGATCCGGCGGCCCTCCGCCCTGGGCAGGTGGTGCAGGTCGGCCATCAGCAGCATGTTCTCCTCGCCGGTGATCAGGCCGTCGACGGCGGAGAACTGGCCGGTGACGCCGATCGCGGCGCGCACCGCCTGCGGGGCGGCGGCCAGGTCGTGGCCGCCGATCCGGATCGGCCCGCTGCCCGGGCCGGCGGAGATGAGGGTGGAGAGGATCTTGACGGCGGTGGTCTTGCCGGCCCCGTTCGGGCCGAGCAGGGCGAAGACGGTCCCTTCCGGGACGGACAGGTCGATGCTGTCGAGGACGGTCTTGTCCCCGTAGGACTTGCGCAGCCCCTGTGCCGCGATGGCCAGGCCGGTCATGGGAGAGCTCCTTCTGCTGCTGTCGCTGGTGCTTGGTGGGTGTGGCCGGGGCGGTGCGTGGTGGTGGTCAGACGGTGCGGGCGCTGATGTCGCCGTTCTTGGTGGTGGCGCGAATGGTCAGCGCGGGCACGTCGTCGGCGTTGCGCAGCGCGTTGTGGATGCGGCCGTAGGAGGTGTCGGCGTCCAGCGAGGCGGAGACCCCGCGGGCGGCGCCGACGGTGATCGAACCGGACTGGGTGGTGAGCACCAGCTCGCCGCGCACCGCCTCGGCGACGGTGAGGTCGCCGCGCTGGGTGTCGAGCTGCGCGGACCCGGTGAGGCGGCCGACCTCGATGGCGCCGTCCTGGAGGACCAGCCGGCCGCCGGCCGTCTCGTCGAGCTTGACCGCGCCGCGGGCGCTCTCGTAGGAGACCTCGCCGAGCCGTCCCACGCCGCGCAGCTCGGCGTCGGCGGCCTTCGCCTCGACCCGCGAACCGGACGGCAGCTGGACGGTCACCTCCACCGCCCCGCTCGGGCCGAGCAGGCGGTGGTTCGCGGAGGCGGTGACGATCCGCAGCACGCCGTCGGTGAGGACCGCCTCGGTCTGCTCGGCGGCCTGCACGTCGCGGCCCTTCGAGGGGTTCGCGGGGAGCACCTCGACGAGGGTGTCGGTGCGGTCGGCGGCGATCAGGCGGAGGTGGCCGGCCGGGATGTCGATGACGGCGGTGATCGTGGCGGGGGTGTCGAACTTCTGCATCGTGGGCTCCGGCTCGCGTCGTTTCTGATGATGGAAACGCTACGTTGCGTTCATGAAGTCGGCAAGACGGTTATTGCAATCAATCTGCATCTCTGCAGCTCATGGGCAGTAAATCGTTGCAATGGTTCGCGAGATAACGCAACGGAGGGATGGTTGGCGTTGCAATGACTTATAGGTGAACGCTATGCTGGGGCCGTACCGGGAAACCGACCGAGGAGACCGCGATGCCGGGAGGCAGGCTCACCCAGCAGGAACGCCAGCAGATCGCGCTGGGACTGGCCGACGACTTGGCGTACGCCGAGATCGCCCGCCGTCTGGACCGGCCGACCTCGACCATCACCCGCGAGGTCATGCGCAACGGCGGCCCGGGCAACTACCGGGCGGACCTCGCCCACCGCGCCACCGAGCACCGCGCCCAGCGCCGCACGGCACTGCCCCGCGACCCGTACACCGACCGGCCCGCCGACGGGCGCGACCCGGAGGCCGTGCGCGCCTACGAGGAGACCGCCACCACGGTCTTCATGCACTCCGGCATGAGCCGGATGCCCGCCCGGGTGCTGGCCGCCCTGATGGTCACCGACGAAGGCGCCCTCTCCGCGGCCGAACTCGCCCAGCGCCTCCAGGTCAGCCCGGCGTCCATCTCCAAGGCGGTCGCCTTCCTGGACGAGCAGACCATGATCCGTCGTGAGCGCGACGACCGCCGGCGCGAGCGGTACCTGATCGACGGCGACATCTGGTACCAGGCCACCATCGCCAGCGCCCGTGCCAACGCCGCCGTGGTCGCCACCATCCGTGAGGGCATTCCCGTGCTCGGCCCGGGCACTCCGGCCGCCACCCGGCTGGAGAACATCGCGCGGTTCCTCGACTTCGTCTCGGACGGGTTGT
Source organism: Kitasatospora sp. NPDC059673 (assembly GCF_042734215.1). Taxonomy (NCBI): domain Bacteria; kingdom Bacillati; phylum Actinomycetota; class Actinomycetes; order Kitasatosporales; family Streptomycetaceae; genus Kitasatospora; species Kitasatospora sp. NPDC059673. The sequence goes on from NZ_JBHWEN010000021.1 coordinate 119,248, forward strand.
TCCGGATGGCCGAGCAGGCCCGGGAAATCCTGTACGTCACGCCCGAGTCGGACACCGAGGCCACCGAGACCGCCGAAGCCGCCGAGACTTCCGAGGACAAGGGAGGCGGCGGCAGGAGCTGAACGGCGGTGCCCGGTCAGGCCTTCCGTCCGGCCGGCCCCTTCGCCCGGTCAGGCCTGTCGCCCGGCCGGGCGCCCCAGGAAGGCGGCGACCACGGCCGCGCCGGCCAGCAGGGCGAGACCGGCGACCAGCAGGGCGAGCCGGGTGCCGGAGCCGTCCCGGGCGGTGTCGGCCAGCGCGCCCAGCACGGCCACGCCGAGCACCGCACCGGTCTGCCGGGCCGAGTTCAGCGCGCCCGAGGCGATCCCGGACTGCTCCCTGGCGACCGCGCCGACCACCGCCGTCATCAGCGACGGGATCGCGAACGACATCCCGAAGCCCAGCACCAGCAGCCCGGCCGCCATCGCCACCCGCGCGGCCGTCGAGTCCGCGGTCGCCGCGGCGGCCACCAGCACCCCCGTGCCCATCAGCAGGAACCCGGCAACGGCCGGGCGGCGGGCCCCGATCCGGCCCACCAGCCGTCCCGTGAAGACCGGGTTGAAGGCGGTCGGCAGCATCAGTGGCAGAAACGCGACACCCGCGCCGAGCGCACTCAGGCCGTGCGCCCGCTGGAAGTGCAGCGAGAGCACGAACAGCACCCCCGACAGCCCGAAGTTCACCAGCAGCCCGGCGAACAGCCCGGAGGCCACCGTCCGTTCGCGCAGCAGGCCGAGCGGCAGCATCGGGGCACGCCGCGCGACCTCCCGGCGGCGTTCGACCGCCACGAACGACCCGCCCGCCACCGCGAACACCGCGAAGCCGCCGAGCACCGGCAGTGAGACCCAGCCCGCTTGCCCGCTCTCGACCAGCGCCCAGGTCAGCCCGGTCAGCGCCGCCACCGCGCAGACCTGACCAGGAAGGTCCACACCCTTCGTCGGACCGGGCCGGTCCACCGGGGCGTGGCGCGCCGTCAGGGCGACGGCGAGTAGCGCCACCGGCACGTTGACCAGGAAGATTGCCGGCCAGCCGAACCGGTCGGTGAGCACCCCGCCCACCAGCGGCCCGGCCGCCAGCGCGCTGCCGCTGATCGCCGCCCACACACCCATCGCCCGGGCCCGGGCCGCCGGTTCGGTCCAGGCGTGCGCGATCACCGCCAGCGAGGCGGGCAGCAGCAGCGCGCCCGCCGCGCCGAGCAGCACCCGCAGGGCGATCAGCGCGCCCATCGAGCCGACCGGCGCACTCGCCCCGGAACAGGCGCCGAACAGCCACAGCCCCGCCAGGAACACCCGCCGCCCGCCGTGGCGGTCGGCCAGCGCACCGGCGGTGAGCAGCAGCGCGGCAAAGCTGAGGGTGTATCCGTTCGAGACCCACTGCAGGCCGCCGAGCGAACCCGACAGGTCCGCGCCGATCGCGGGCAGGGCCACGGTCACCACCGTGGTGTCCAGCATCACCATGAAGTAGCCGAGCGAGAGTCCGAGCAGCAGCAGCCCGTTCCCGCGCCGGGCGTCGGCCTGTCGACCGGGCACAGTCGTCCCCCGAGGGTGTGAGAAGGAGTGGATGCGAAGGCGCGCCGGACGACGGCGGCACCGCGGTTCGCCGGGCCGGTTGTGAGCGGCGGGCGATCACTGAAATTCTTGTCGCGGCACGGTGGTTGAGGAAGCGGGAGGTTCCGATGACACCCATCGCCGGAGCCGATGAAGCCGGGCCGCCGACCGAGGACGCCGGACGGCCCGCCGAGGATGCCGGGCCGCCGGCCGACGAAGCCGGACGGCCGGCCGACGACGAGGAGCGGACACCGTGGAACTGCGCCACCTTCGGACCTTCCGCACCGTCGCCCGGACGCTCAACTTCACCCGGGCAGCAGCGGAGTTGAGCTATGCCCAGTCCAGCGTCACCGAGCAGGTGCAGGCCCTGGAGGCGGAACTCGCCACGAAGCTGTTCGACCGCAGCCACCGCCGGCTGGCCCTCACCCCGGCCGGGGAGCGGCTGCTCGAGTACGCGGACCGGATGCTGCTGCTCGCCCAGCAGGCCCGCACGGCCGTCGAGGAGGAGGACCGCCGGCCGGGCGGGCGGCTGGTGATCGGCGGCCTGGAGACGCTGTGCGCCCACCGCCTGCCCGCCGTCCTCGCCCCGTACCGCCGTGAGTGCCCCCAGGTGCAGGTGGCGGTCCGCCAGGGCAACCGGGGCGAGCTGTACGACTGGGTGCGGCGCGGCGAGATCGACGTGGCGCTGACCTTCGGCCGGGCGCCACGGGACGTGCTGACGTTCAGTGAGACGCTGGCCGGTGAACGGCTGATGGCGGTCGTCCCCGTGGGCCACCGGCTGGCCCAGTACCCGCAGCTCGGCGGGCCGGAACTGCGCGGCGAACCCTTCCTGGCCACCCCGCCCGGCTGCGGCTTCCGGGAGATGCTGGACGGCCTGATCGGGAGCCTCGGCCCGGACGCCCCCGTGATCGACACCGAGCTGGCCGGCATCGCGGCCCTGCGCGAGTGCGCCGCCGCCGGGCTGGGCTGCGCCCTGCTACCCGAGCTCGCGGTGGCCGACGCGGCGGCCCGCGGCGAACTCGCGGCCGTTCCGGTGATCGGCGACGCCGCCCGGACCACGATCACCATGACCTGGCTGCGCAGCGCCGAACTCCGGCCCGCCGTCACGGCGTTCCTGGCCACCGCGCGGGCCGCGTTCGCCCGGCTGGCCGCGGCCTGAGGCCCCATCAGGGCGTGAACAGCCCGGCGCAGGTGACCAGTTGCGCGCGGGACGGCAGCAGCCGGTGCAGGACGAAGGCGTGCACCTCCGGGTCCGGGTCCGCGATGCCGTCGGACAGCACCCGGAGGCGGTAGTCGCGGTCGGCCGCGTGCAGGACGGTGGACAGCACCGCGCCGCCGGTGCTGAGCCCGCCGACGATCAGGGTGTCGATGCCACGGCCGCGCAGCCGCCGGTCGAGGTCGGTGGTGGACAACGCGCCGAGGCGGGTCTTGCGGGCCACCAAGTCGCCTTCCTGCGGGGCGAGTCGAGGATGAAAGTCGGCGGCCGGGTCCTGGTGGTGCAGGGCGCGGTGCCGGGCCACGGCGGCGAACGTGGCGTTGGCGGCAGGGACGGCCGCCCAGTCGTCCTCGGTGAACGCGACCCGCACATGGGCCACCGCACCGCCCCTCGCGCGGACTTCGGCGGCGGCCCGCTCCAGCCGGTCGAGCAGCGGCCCGGCCTCCGGCAGTGCGGACAGGACGGCCGACTGACAGTCCAGCAGGAGCAGGGCGGTGTTCTTCACGGGGTGTCCTCGCTCTCGGTCTCGGTGAGGTTTTCGGTGAGGTTTTCGGTGAAGCCGGCGGTGGTTTCGCGGTGGAGTTCTCGGTGGAGCTGGGCCGGTCAGGCGCGGCTGTCGAGCAGCGCGGGCTCGTGCGGCGCCGCCGGCCCGCGGCGGGGGAGCAGTAGCGGGGTGCCCAGGGCGAGCAGGCCCGTGACGGCCAGCGTGGTGCGCGGGCCGGTCAGGTCGGCGAGCAGTCCGCCGAGCGCGGTGAGTGCGGCGATGGCGGCCTGCTGGCCGATCGACCAGGCCGACAGGGTGCGGGCGACCAGGTGTTGTGGGGTGCGTTCGAGCCGGTAGGTGGCGAGCACCGGCGTGAACAGGCTCATGTTGACGATGATCGCCAGTTCGACGGCCATCACCGTGACCAGGCCGATCACGCCGGGCCGGACGAAGGCCAGCCCGATCAGCCAGACGGCGCGCAGCGTGCCGACCGTCCGGAACACCCACGCCCGGCCGTACCGCGCCACCACCCGTGGGGCCAGCCGGGAGCCGACCAGCCCGCCGAGGCAGGGGGCGGCGAAGGCCAGGCCGTACTGCCAGGCGGGGAAGTGGAGTTGGCGCAGCAGCAGGACGGCGAGGACCGGTTCGGCGGCCATGATCAGGCCGGACACCAGCAGGTTGTTGAGGTACAGCGCGCGCAGCCCGGGGTCGCCCAGCAGGTGCCGCCAACCGTCCAGCATTGAACCGGAGTTGGTGGCGCTCCGGGGCCCCGGGGCTTCCTCCCGGTCGCGGATCGCCGCCAGGCCCAGCGCCGAGAGCAGGTAGCTGCACGCGTCCGCCAGTACGGTGGTGACGGGCCCGAACGCGCCGATCGCCGCCCCGCCGAGCGGCGGCCCGATCGCGATCGAGCTCCAATTCGTCGACTCGAAGCGGGAGTTGGCTACCAGTAGGTGCTCCGGCCGGACCAGCGCCTTCAGGTAGGCGCCACTGGCCGCGCCGAACGCGATCTTCGCCGCGGCGACCACCGCCGACACCGCGAACAGCTGCCCGATGCCGAGCACCCCGCAGGCGTACCCGAGCGGGATCGACGCCATCGCGCCGAACCGGACCAGATCGGCCGCGATCATCACCGGCCGCTTGCGCCGGAACTCCACCCACGGCGCGAGTGGCACCGCCAGCAGCGCCCCCACCGCCGGGCCCACGGCCGACAGCGCCGACACCTCGGCCGGGCCGGCATGCAGCACCAGCACCGCGATCAGCGGCAACGCCCCGAACCCCAGCCCCGACCCGTACGCGCTCACCGCGTACGCCGCCCACAGCCACCCGAACCGCCGCCCCAAGGACCGCCTGCCCACCGTCACCCCCGCCGACCGTACAAACCTGCGTTGACCGGGGAGAGCCAACCGGGCCGCACAACCGCAGGTCAAACAACCAGGAAGGTTCCACCGCACAACCACTGGTTGTTCACTAAGGTGGCGGCGTGGACCTCGAAGCCGTACGCACCTACCTCGCCGTCGCCGAGGCGGGCCAGTTCCAGAAGGCCGCCGCCGACCTGGCGATCACCCAGCAGGCCGTCTCCAAGCGCATCGCCGCCCTCGAACGCGAGCTCGGGGTGCGGCTGTTCACCCGCACCCCGCGCGGCGCCGAGACCACCATCGACGGCCAGGCATTCCTGCCGCACGCCCGCGAACTGCTCCGGGTCGCCGAACGCGCCGTCGCCTCGGTGAACACCGCCCGCCGCCCGCTGCGGGTGGACGTGATCAACCTGCGCGGCGCGGCATCCGGCCTGCTGCGCGACTTCCACCGCGCCCACCCCGGGATCGAACTCGACGTGGTGAAGCTGCTCGACATCGACGAGGCCGTCCGCGCCGTCCGCTCCGGCACCATCGACGCCACCTTCCGCGCCGTCGCCGCCCCAGGCCGGCCGCTGCCCGACGACCTCGCCGCCGCCCGGGTGATCGACGAACAGCTCCACCTGCTCACGGGCCCCGGCCACGCCCTGGCGGGGGCCCGCTCGGTGACGCCGCGCCAGCTGGCCGGGCACCGGATCTGGATGCCCGGCATCCTCCCCGGCTCCGAGTGGGCGGCCTACTACGACGACCTGGTCGCCGAGTTCGGCCTCACCATCGAGGCCACCGGCCCCAACTTCGGCTCCGACGCCCTCCTCGACACCATCGCCGACACCCCGGCGCTGGCCACCTTCCTCAGCGACGGCACCCGACTGGTCTGGCCGGCCGGCCACGGCCTGCGCCGGATCCCGCTCACCGACCCGACGCCCGTCTACCCGCACTCGCTGCTGTGGCACCGCGACAACCCGCACCCGGCGCTGGCCGCCCTGCGCACCCACCTGGCCGCCACCAAGGCCGCCCACGACGGCCCCGGCACCTGGGTGCCCCCGTGGGTGCAGCGCGACTGACGGCGGCTCAGAGCAGTGCGCGCAGGAAACGCTCGAACTCGTCCGGCACCGACAGCATCGGGAAATGGTCCGCCTCCGGGAACTCCGTCAGCTCCGCATCCGGCGCCTGCGCGGCCAGCCGCCGGGCCCACAGCCGCGTCGCCTCCAGGTCGTGGCCACCGACCAGGACGCTGACCGGGACGGTGAGTTCGGCGAACCGGGCCTTGACGGGCGGGTCGAGTTCACGGCCGAGATACTCCTCGTCGGGCAGCGTCATCAGGTGGGAGTTCGCCACCTCCAGCCCGATCACCAGCCGCCGCTGGTCCGGCCCGAGCGCCGGACCCCACGCATCGATGTCCACCGCCGCCGAGGCGCGCATCCCCTCGGCCGACCTGGCCCGGACCAGCTTCAGCATCTCGCCACTGGAACAACTCCTCACCGGCTCGCTCGCCGTCGACAGCCGCCGCCGCACCGGCCCGAAAGGCCGCTGGTGGCGCGGCATCCGCTCGCGCATCCCGCGACGGGCCGCACCCCTCCTCGACCTGCTCGCCGCCAGCCCCCGCGGCATCCCCGACTTCCTGCTCGCCGACAGCACCGCCTACCTGCGCACCTCCGCCGACGAACTCGACAGCGTGCTCACCGCCGACGACGAACACATCCGCACCGAACTCGACCACTGCTACGACCACTGCGCACCACCCGTCGTCCAACGCCCGCGCGACGAAGGCGCCCGCGCGCTGCGTCCCGTGGTGAACGCCGCCGCCGCCCTCCACCGCGAATGCCTGGCCCCCGACTGGCGGGACCTGCACCGCACCCTCGACGCCGAAGTCCGGCGCCACGCACAGACGGTGGTGACGGACGGCCCTGCCGCGATGCTCGACCGCCTGCACCCCCGCCTCGGCTGGCGCGACACCGGCACCCTCACCGTCGAACGCCCCAGCCCGCCCCTCCGGCACCGACTCGCCGGCCGGGGGCTGCGCTCCACCGAACCTGTTCCTCGACAAGTGCGCCGTCCTGCACCCGCCCAACCGTCCCACTGCGCTCCTGCACCCAGTGACGCCCGCCACGCGCCCTGCCTCCACCGCTGACGGCCTGCACACACTGCTCGGCCCCGCCCGCGCCCGGGCGCTACGAGCGATCGCCCAAGGCCCTTCCCGCACCGGCGAGTTGGCAGTCACCCTCGGAATCGCCCCGCCATCGGTCTCCCCGCACACCGACGCGCTACGGGCCGCAGGACTGATCACCACCACCCGCCAGGGCCGCCACGTCCAGCATGCCCCCACGCCGTTCGGCCGCGCCCTGGTCACCGTGCGGCCGGAGCGCGAGGACGCCCGGCCGATCCGTCGAGCGGCCACGATCAGCCCGCCGGGACGGGGTTGCCGAGAGCCGACTTGCCCGGTCGGGTGACCCACTGCATCGCCTCCCGGACCCGGGCCGCACCGGCCCGGGCGAACGCTGCGCCGCCACCGACGGCGGGCACGCGGCGGGCACCCAGGCCGGCGCACGGGCCGCAGATACCGGGCTGCGGGATCGGGTCGCAGCACTTGGCGCACTCCGGGCGGGGACCCGGTGCCGGGGGTGCGGGTGCCGGGACGGGAGGCAGCTTGTTCACCAGCCGGTAGCGGATCAGACCGGCCGGCGACGTGAGATTGGCGGGCATATCGCTCGTCACGGCCCGAACGAGATCGGCCTCCGGCAGGCCGCGCTCCAACCACGGCATGACCAGCGGCGCGAGCCTCCGCGCCTCGGCCTCACCGAGGCGCAGGCGCGGCTCGTTGCGAATCGCCCGGAACAGCGCGGCGACCGCCTCGCGGGTCTTCTCGTCCATGGCCGCCCGGGCTGCGCCCCGCGCGGCTCGTGGGCCTCGCTGTGTCCGCACAGCCCGTTCGGCGCGCTGCGGTGACTTGGCGGGCGTGCCAGGTTCGTCCGGCTCGGCGCGCCCAACCCGCTCGCCGGGCACGTCCGGCCCGCAGGGCTCACCGGGCGCTTGCCGCCGGCCCAGTCCCTCGAGCCAGCCTAACCCGCCCAACTCGCAGAGCTGGCCCAGCGTTTCGAGCCCGCTCGGCTCGCGGGGTTCACCGGGCTGCTCGGGTTCGTCGGGCACGCCCGGGAGGTCCGGCGCCACGGGCTCACCAGGTTCGTCCGGCAGGCCCGGCAGGCCCGGTCGGCCCGGACCGTCCGGCAGGTTCGGTTCATCGGGCTGGCTCGGTTCGCCCGGCTGGTCCGCTTCGTCCGGCTGGTTCGGTTCGGTCGGCAGACCTGGCCCATCGGGCAGGTCCGGCTCGCCCAGCAGGTCCGGTCCGCCGGGCAGGTCCGGCGCGCCCAGCTCGCCCAACTCGTCGGGCTGGCCCGGCTCGTCGAGCCCGCTCGCTCCGCTCGGCGTGAGCCGGCCACTCGCCGCGTCCGGCGCGAGCCGGCCGCTCGGCGCTGGGGGCGGTAGGGGGGTAGTTTCTTTTACCTGCTTTACCAGGGAACCGCCCGGCGCACCGACGCTCGCTGCACCGGCGCCCGGCTTCTCGGTCCCCGGTGCGTCGGTGTCTGACGGGAGTTGGGGGGTGTCATGGACGTGGATCTCGCTGACGATCCGGCCCGCCGGGAGGCGCCTCTTCACCAGCCGGTAGTACCCGGCGGCCTTCAGCTCGTCCGTGGCCCTCTTGATGGTGGCGCGTCCCTCGATGCCGGTGTCGGCCAGGTTCTTGGCGCTCTCCCACGAGTCGTCCGGCAGTGAGAGGAGGTACGCGAGCACTCCTCGGGCGACGAACGAAAGGTCACAGTTCTGCAGAATGTCGTTGGCGATAGCCGTGGATTCGCTGCTCTGGGCGCTACGATGAATACGCATTGGGAAGTGATGTTCCTGGTGCCATGCCCCGGGACGTTGGCGCGTCGCCGGGGCGAACTTTGCTGTCAGGCACGGAACTTAGCACCCGAACCGATCGGAGATCGGCGCAAGTGCCGGGCGACCGAAATATCGCTACATGGGCGCGAGTTCTGACCATCTCAGATCGCAAACGGTCAAAATCTGTCACACACCCGACCGCTTTTGTCCGTTTGCCTGAAGCGCGCCCTCTCGCCACCCGCCCACACCTACGCGTTGAGGTGCGCGGGCACGGCCAGCACGCGACGGTTGCTGTCGCTGTCCGGCGGCAGCCGGAGCTTCGCGAAGATGTCCGAGATGTGCTTCGCCACCGTGCCGTCAGTGCCGAACAGCCGTTGCGTGATCGCGGTGTTGGAGCAACCCTCGGCCAGCTCCAGTACCTCGCGCAGGTGACTGATCGTCAGCTGTGCGCCCACGGCCGGGCCCATCGCGGTGTGCCGGCAGCGACCCGCCGGATCGCGCCGATGAACTGCTCGTTGTCGAAGGCACGTCGTGCCGAGCGACGACCACGACGCGCCTGGCGCCGGAGTACTTGAGCACCTGCCCCTGCCCCTGCACCGCAACCCCCCACCCTCTCGGCCACGCACCTCGCGCGCATACGTGACCAAGGCCGGGAACGGCGGCGCCCGCCCGCCACACTGGCATCCCCTGGCGCCCGCGAAGGAGAACTTCCGCCACCCGCCCCTTCGTTCAGGCGAAGGTGGCCGCCCACCGCTCGATCCCGAACCCGCCGTCCGTCGCCCGCCGCCCGCCGCCCGCCGCACCTCCAGTGCACCGGCCCCGCGAAGTGCGCCGGCACCACCAACTCCCGACGAGCCGAGGCCCGTTCGAGGATTCTCCGCCGACTCGCCGCCGCCTGTTCCGGGTCCACACAGAAGCAGCTGCTGCACGACGGGGTGAGGATCTGCACCGGGCTGTGCACCAGGTCGCCGACGAAGACAGCCCGATCGCCCCCGGACGCCAGCCGCAGCACCGCGGAGCCTTCTCGAACGGCGCCTGCCGGGCCCTGGCGAGGTGGAGCTGCGGTGCGGCAAGTACCGGCTCGACCACAGCCGCGCGCACCCGCTGCTGGCCGAGCTGGCAGAACTGGTGCACCTCCCGAACCGGGTCGGCCATCACCCCGAACTGCGCGCCACCATCGACCTGTTGGGCCGAGAGGCGAGCGGCCGCCGCCCCGGCTCCGGCGTCGCTGTCCCCAGCCTGCTCGATCTGCTTCTGGTCTGTCTGATCCGTGCCTGGCTCGCCGAGGGCTCGCCGAGGGCTCGACGGGCGCCTGGCCGGGCGTCCAGGAGGACGAGGTGGCGGCGGCGGCCGCGCTCCGCGCCCTGCACCCGGTCCGCGCCCTGCAGGCGGACCCGGCTGCCCGCTGGACCAACGACCGCCTGGCGGCGGAGGCGGCGGTGTCCTGCGCCACCCTGGCGCGCCGGTTCACCACGCTGGTCGGCCGGCCCCCGATTGCGTACCTGACCTGGTGGCGGCCCCAGCCCTGGCCGCCGCGAGACCCCGGGACACCCCCGGCCCCCTGGCCGCGATCGCCCGCCGGGTCGGCTACGGCACGCCGTACGCCCTCTCCCACGCGTTCCGGCGGGAGTTCGACCACCACACCGGGACCACACCTGGACCACACCGGGCCGCCACCGCCAGCAGGCGCCCGCCCCTGCTCAGCCGCCGCCGTAGGTGGCCTGGGTGACGGCGAAGACGTTGCGTCCGCCCGTGGTCTCCTGCAGCGACCACAGCAGGTCGGGGTTGGTGGCGTCCTCCCAGTAGGAGAGGCTCTCGCCGCCGCTCACCCAGGCGAAGGTGGACGGTCCGGCAGTCGGCGTCCAGTAGTAAAGCTGCGGTTCCCTCGAGGAGTTGAACCACCACCGGCCGTTGTGGGACGCCACGCCGTTCAGGTGGTACCAGGGCAGCATGAGTGCCTGATTGGCGGTCGTCGTCGCGGCGAACGTCGTCGCCCCCGGCGCGAACGGGAAACGCACGGCCCGCGGCGCCCGCTTGGGGTAGTTGGGGCAGTTCGTGGCGCCCGCCGGGCAGGTGTACTCCGTCATCACGATCGACTGGCTGACCCGGTCCAGCGAGATCGTCGACCACACCAGGCCGTCGACACCGGTGGCCGTCCGCGAGGTGATCGTGCCGACCTGGGGCAGCACGTAGGCGTAATTGTGGGCGTAGTAGGCCCCGTTGGGCTGGCGGCCGATCTGATCGGCGGTGCCCCCGGTGTCGGTGTTGAGGATCTTGCGCATGTCGAAGACCCGCATGCCGTTCGCAGTGTCGGCGACATAGAGGTAGTCCCCGTACCAGGAGACGCCGCCGGCATGGATCGGGATGTCCTTGAAGTCCGGCGCCGCCGCCGTCCCGGTCGGCTCCACCAGCAGGATCTTGCGGTACGTGTTGGGGTAGGTCGCGTCCCAGTCCACCAGCGTGATCCGACTGCGCTGGTGATCCCCCTTGCAGGCGTCGGCGGTGTACCAGCTCACCAGCACCAGCTGATGCCCGTCGTAATTCCCGCTGTTCGCCGTCCCCACGGCATCCCGACTCGTCGTGATCCCCTGCGGCACATTCGGACAGTCCGCGTTGTCACCGTCGTCGAACCGGAACCCCGTGGACAGCCCCGCCACCGAGAACGACGTGGGCAGCGCCTGCCGGGTGTGGTTCGCGTTCTCCATCACCGTGTGCACGGCGGACGTCCCCAACGCGTTCACCAGCGCCGAGTCGAGCGCGTCGTACTTGTGATAGTCCGCGCTCAACGTGTAGTCGGACGCGGTCAGATCCACCGGTGCCACCACCGCCGCGGCCGGCCCCGCACCGACAAACCCTCCGGCGACCACCAGACTCGCCGCGATCACCGCCTGTGCCACAGCCCTGACGTGACGGAGCATCAAGGAAGCCTCTCCATGCGAACGGACCAGTGTCCGGCCACGCTAGGCTCGCACTGAGCATGTACGCAACACCCTCAAGTGGCCTCGTCACGAACGCTCCGGCGGCACGGCGGCATGGCGGTACGGTTCTGATGCAGAGCGGCCAACCATCGGACAATTTCGATCAGATGCTTGATTCTGTGCGGGCTGCCTGCCCGGGAGCGTCCACCACATCGCGCGCGAGGATCGCCACCGAGGCCACCTCGTCACCCGCCCTGCCCCAAGGGCCGTCCTTCAGCAGGACGGTGCGCTCGCCGAGCAGGCGCAGGCTCTGCTTGTCGAAAATCCACTCATTGCGCTCGCCGCCATGGACCCGGGCGACAGCGACACCGTGACGTCCGGCCGCATCGACCGCGTCGTCGATGGTCACCACCCCGGGGATGTGCTCCACGGCCCGGTACAGAGCGGCGCTGACCTGCGGAGGCGCGACCGAGGAACGCAGCAGGTCGCCGATGGTCACGAACGCCTCCTGGTCGGGGCCGGTCGTGGAACCGCTGCCGGCGCCGTGGTTCAGCCCGGCATCGGCGTAGATGCGCTTCAGCAGCGCCTCGGGGTCGGTCGGCAGCCCGGCCAGGAGCTTGTAGGTGGGGGAGTTGAGCGCACCGCCGCCCGGGGCCGGGATCTCCCTGTCACCCCCGGTCCCGCGCTGGAGGCCGGGCCGCAGGCCGTCCACCGCGATCCACTGCTCCCTGTTCTCGGTGATGACGTCGCGCTGCATCGTCCCGCCGCTGCCCTCACTGAGCGAAACGCTGTGTCCGACCGTCCTGACGTAGCTGTACTGGTCGTCCCGGACCTGCGGCTGAGGCTCGCTGTAGGCAGCCTGCGCCACCCGGTCCAGGAGTTCGACCGAGGCCGCAGTGGCCGGCGGAGCCTTCTCCGCGGGCGCGTTGCCGCCCTGCGCGGCGAGCATCACGGCGACGGCGGCCACCGAGGTCGCCAGGGCGAGCCAACCCCAGCGCCGAGGTGCGGCGGTGGACGGACGGCGGTCCCGATCGATCTCGTTCAACAGGAACTCCTTGTTCGCGCGGTGGCGGGCGGGTCCCATGTCCGGGTGGGACGGGGGCGGCAGCAGGCGCGCGAGTTCGCTGCGCGCACTGTGCTCGTCCGGCGCATGACGGTCCCCGGATCCGGTGATCACGGCTGCTGCCTCCCTTGGCGACTTCCCACGGAGAGATGGCTGTCATGGAGGTGGTGTCCGCGAGCGGGCCGGGGTTCCAACTTTCTTCGGGCCGACGGCTGCTCCGCAGAAACGATCTTGTGGAGTCTGTCCCGAGCGCGCGAGAGTCGGGAGCGTACGGTGCCAACCGGAATGCCGAGCGCCTGGGCCGCTTCCGCATACCCGAGGCCCGACCACACCACGAGCATGAACACCTCGCGCTCGCCCCGCCGCAGCCGACCCAGCGCCCGCACCGCCGCCGCAGCCGTCTCGGCATCGACGATCCGCCCCACCACCTCGTCGGCGAAGTCCGGCAACGGTTCCCGCGGCGGCACCCGAGCCATGGCCACCCGATGCCGCCGCGCCGCCCGTGCCGTATTGCGCAGCACATTGGTCGCAATCCCCAACAACCACGCTCGCGGGTTGACCACCTCACCCCGCAGCTTCTCGCGCAGCCGCCACGCCTCGAGGAACGTCAGCGAGACCACATCGTCGGCCAGGTCCCGGTCCCCGGTCGCTCTGACCGCATGCAGATACACAGCCCTGGCGTGCTCGTCGAAGAGCAGGGCGAAGGTACGCCGGTCACCGGCCGAGCTCTGCTCATGGGGCAAGAAGGACTCCACACACTTGCCGTGTCCGCAGCAGCGCAGCGGTTCCCAGAAATTTTCGCTGGAGGTGGGAGGGCCGGCGCTGCACTCAAAGAAGGCTGGATGTACATCTGCTACATTCGTTGCATGAGTGAGCCGGTGATCGAATCCATGGCCGAGGTCCGCAGCCACCTGGCGGACGTCCTCGATCGCGCGCGCAGGGACGAAACTCCGACGATCATCACGCGGCGCGGCAAGCAGGAAGCCGTAGTGATCGACATCCGCGAGTACCAGCGCCTGCGCGGACTCGCGGAGCAGGCTGAAGACGCATGGCTCAACCGGCTGGCCGACGAGGCGGAGACGGAAGGGCTCGACGGATCCGTGTCGCTGGAGGAGATGGCCGCCATGCTCCGCGACCACCACGCCTGAGCCATGGGCTACGTCACGCGGTTCCCACCGCACGCCCAGCGGGACATGCTCAAGATTCCCCGGTCCGACGCGGTGCGTGTCCTGCATCGCCTCAGTGGTCTTCAGAAGGCGCTGGACGACGGGGACACTGGGGCCTTCGATGTCAAAGCCCTTCAGGGGCACAGTGCACGCTGGCGACTGCGGGTCGGGGACTGTCGCGTCGTGTACACGGTTGAAGACAGCCAACTGGTCGTGTGGGTCCTGACCGTTGGCAACCGCCTCGACGTTTACCGCAGCCTGTAGGCGAGCTCGGCCGCCCAGCCGGAGGTCCCATGACAGGAGGCCGACGGCGGCGTTGGCTACCCGGGCATCACCCCGTGGATGCGCGAGATGGTGAACACGCGTTCGTCGTTTCGCAGATGGCACCAGGCCTGAAGGTAGGGCGCGTCGAGATCCAGACGGCTGAGGGTGCGGACGGTCTCGTTGCCGGAGGTGGCGAGGTACTCGATGGTGACCGCCAGGCCTTCGTTGACCGCGTGGGCCAGCTGGCGGACGTCGGTGAAGGACAGGTTGCGCGCGTGCCCGGCGATGATCTCCTCGGTGTCACTGCTGTAGGGGCGGCCGTCCCACGGGTCGGGCTCCGGGATGTCCTGCGGGCCGGCCAGCAGCCGGGCGGCGAGGGCGCTCAACTCGACGGTACGGTTCTCCGGTTGCTGCGGCCGGTGCCTGCCGCCGGGCGGGCGCGGGGACGGGACCGGGGCCGCCGCACGGGGGCGCTCGGCTCGCTCGACGCGGACGGTGCCGTCGGGCTTCTCGGCGACGGGGGCATAGCCCGCGGATCGCAGTGCCGCGAGAGTCTTGTCCGGCGGGGTCCGGCTGATCAGGACGGTCGGTGCCAATTGCCGTAGACCGAGCTCGGCGAGCTGGCGGTGGGCAGCGAGTTCGGCCAGGAGGGCCGGCTCCTCGCCGTGGATCACACTGGCCGCGGAGACGACACGGACCCGGCCGTGGCTGCGCGCGGTGTCGTGGATCAGGTACGAGAGCGGCTGGGGAAGCGGTTCGACGGCGACGGTGGCCAGGTCGGCCGTGATCGCGTCGGGGGTCAGGCCCGCGTCGAGGGCGCGGCGGACGCTTCCCGGGCTGAACCGCCACACGGACGCCGTCCCGACTGTCTCCCGGTCTGCGGCGGAGTCCAGCAACGTGACGATGGCTGCCGACGGCGTACCGGCAACCATGGCCGTGAGATCGCTGCCGAAGCGGGCGGTCCCGCTGGCGGCGGGCAGTAGCTGCCGGCAGGCGTCCGCCAGCGCGGCGGTGTCACCGGCGAGCAGCGCCGTCCCGATGGGGGACAGCGCCCCGAGGGCGAGTGCGCCGAGCAGTTCCGCTTCACGGATCAGGGTGGCGAACGGCGTGGCGTCCTGGGGGAGTTCGTTGGCGAGCGGCCGGTGCCACACGATCAGCGCCCCCAACTCCGCTGGGTTCGCCGCGCCTTCGCCGACCGGGAGCTGTGACGCGGCCGAGAACAGTCCGTGCCGACCCTGTACGCAGCCCTCGCAGGCCGGTGGGCCGGCGAGGGCAGGCAGAGCCTTCCCGTCCTCGTCGCGGCTGCCGCCGGGGGACAGCGGGAGTGTCCACCACGCCTGGAGAAGTACGGCGAGTTGCTCGGCCGGCTCCTTTTCGGCCCAGACGTCGTAGCCGGCGGTCGCCGCGACCCGGTCGCCGTCCCGGGCGAGCAGCCCAGCCCCGTTCGCCGCCTCCAGCGCGATGCGGACCACGATCTCGTCGCACTGCGCCGCCTTGCCGATCCGGGACAACTCGCGTGCGCCGATCCCACCAGCCTTGAGCCGAGTCGGGGGAGTGGCGGCGCACACCCTGAGAACCGACGCGGCATGGGCGGCGAACGCCATCGAGGCGGCTGCGGCCTCCCGTTCGATCTGCGAAGCAGCGATGGACACCGATCGCACGACCGGGGGGACGGGCGTGAACGGAGCGAGCCAGTCGGGCCCGCGCACCGCGAGTGCCACCTCGGCCGGCATCCGGGCCGACCCGTACCGATGGCGGTCCTGGATCAGCAACCCCCGCTCCAGCGCCCACTGTTCGCCTGGCTCGGAGCCGGACTGCGAGCCGGTGAACATGATGACCGCCGGTTGCTTCGGAGGCCGGCTCGCACGCTGCTCAAGGAGCTTCCTCGTTGCTCCCGGAGCCTTGGCCACCAGCGCGGCGACCCTTTCCGGATCGCTGTGATGGTCGATCAGCGCCGCCAACCGCCGTGACTTGTTGTTGCCGGCCGGCTTGACGCCCAGCTTCGCCAGTACGCGGCCCAGTTCGTCGGAGCTCACGCCTGCGAGCAGATGCGCCAGCGGTGCGTCGAGCCCGAGGGGTGAGTCCCATGCGTGCCACAGCGGTGCTGCCATGTGCAGCACCCCGTCGTGGCCCGGCCACACCAGAGCGTGATCGGCCAGTGCCTCCAGGGCCACGTCCAACCCGCGGGTGCGCTCCCCGTCCGCCGCGTCCAGGAAGGCGGCCAGATCGTCCCGGGACACGGACCCCAGCGCGGCGATGGCCTCCGCCACTTGCAGGCACGGCAGGGCGAGCCGGGGCAGGGCCAGTGCCACTGACGCCGGGCGCTGAAGACGGTCTGCCAGTTCACCGACCGACTGCGGCTCCGGTGCCGACACCACATCCGGGCGCGCCGCCAGGACCCGTTCCAACTCGGCTGCGTCGAGTCCGTGCAGCCACGCCGCCAGGGCCGAACCGTTCGTCTTGTTGCTTATGGGGAACACCTCGCCACGCAGGAGTACCGCCGTTCCGTCGCGGGACGGGCCGGGGCTCAAGGATGGCGCACGAAAAGGGTCGCGCGTCACACGAACGACTGGATGACGCCGGTGGGATACGAGATTCGAACTCATGAGTGGTTGCCCAACCACGCTTTCCAAATGTTCGTCCGACTGTCCGGGGACGGTCGCTGGGGTCCTGGCCTGCGGTGGAGTGGCCGGGCCGCCGGCTGCTGGACGGACGCCGCACGTGCATGAACGCAACCAGAACTGCAACCGCGACGCAGCGTGTTCCGCTGGGTCATGGGCGTGTGGTCGCAGGATCCAGGGCTCCGTATCCTTCTCCCGGTCGTGGCGCGGATCCATCGGCGTTCACTTGTCAGCCGCTGGCCCGTGCCACTGGAGGGCCTGTCCGGTGACGTTCGCGACGCACTCGAAGTCGCGGTCCCGGTGCAGGAGGGTCAGGCCCTGTAGCTCGGCTGTGGCGGCGACGACGAGGTCGACGGCTCCGGCGCTGCGATGCTGACCTCGTCTGGTCAGCAAGTCCTGGACCTGCCAGGCTCGGTCGTAGGCGCGATCACCGACCGGTACCCAGCTGAACAGCAATCGCATGTCCTCGATCCCCCGAGCACGGTCGGCGGACGTTCATGCGCGGTAGAAGAGCTCGAGTTCGGTGATGGGGCAGGTTGCGATCAAGCCGGCCGCCGCAGCCTGGTCCCAGCCGTACTGCTCGGCGTCTGTGCGCATGAAACGCGCGAGCGCGCTGGTGTCGATCAGGAATTGCGCCGCGTTCACCGACGGTAGTTCCTCTTTCCGCGTGGCCTTGGCCGAGCCGGTGGGATGGTGCGATCATCCACCGATCGTTCCCGGTCCACGACGACGTCTGGACCCGGGCCGGACAGGGGAGTTGGACGTGCCGAGCACCGAACTGAGCCACAGCTACGACATCGCGGCGACGCCCGCCGCCGTCCTTGCCCATCTGGCGGACCCCGAGAACTACATCGGGCTCTCTCCGCTCCTCGTGGACGTCCGGGACGTGCGGCGCGAGGGCGGGGTCACTCATTACGTGGCCGTCGAGCGCTTCCGGTTCCTCGGACTGGTCCGGCACGACAACGCCATCCGGGTCAGCCTGCGCACCGAGGACGCCCGGCTGCCGGACGAGGCGACGATCAGCGGCGAGGTGGTCAGCCCTGGCGGCGTGCGGATGGACTACCGCTTCGCCGTCACCGCCCGAGGCGACGGCGGCTCCCTGGTGGTCGATCTACTGAGGCTCCACACGCCGGTCGGCCTGCTCCACTATGCGGCTGGCAAGGCCGCAGCAGTGCAGGCCGAGCGCGCCCGAGTACTGGCCCGGCGGCTGGGCCGCGGCAACTGAGGCGGGCCCTTGGAGACTGCGGTTGAGACTACGAACCCGAAGTCCCCAACGGGAAACCCGGTCAGGCCCTTCAACTGCCTTGCTGGGCAGAGGCAGAGGACACGAGATTCGAACCAACGGCCGTTCCGCTCGCCAACGACTCGCCGACCTGCTCCGGGGACGCCCCGGCGACGCTTCGGGGAAACCGGACGAGGACGCTGCCTGAGCGCTCCCGCCTGAGGCCAGAACGCGGCTTGCCCCCGCTGTGATTGCAGCCGGGGCAAGCGCCCTCGGTGATCGCCCGGGATCAGTCCGCCGCGTCATGCCGGTCGTGAATCCGGTGGCGGCGGTGCTTTGGCAGCGTGCTTGGCAAGCAGGCCGGCGAGCAGCATGAGGAGCAGAGCGATACCCGCGCCGCACGCGGTCCACAGCACCCGGTAGCCCTCGGCGGCGTAGTTGGACGGTTGAGGGAGGTCCACCAGGATGAGCACTCCTGCCGCGATGGCCGCGCAGTAGAGCGCGTAGCTGTAGAAGCGAATCGACACCGCGTGCATGAGCAGTACGAGCGCGACCACCTCGAGTCCGCGCGTGACCGCGAACAGCCTGAGCCCGTGTTCACTAGCGGGAATCAGCAGCAGTAGCGCAGCCGCGACGGCGCCGATCACCGCACCGGAAAGGCGCTGCACGGCCACGAGCGTCGTCTGTTCCAGGCTCGGCTTCATCGCGACCACGGCCGCGATCGGCATCCAGTAGCCGTGCGACAGGTTCAGCCCGAACGCGAGCGCGACGGCGCCCGCCACGGCCACAGCACGGAGCACCGCGAACACGACCACCGGAGGGGTCAGCTTCTTCCGGGAGGTGTCGCCGGGGAGTTCCGCGATGGGCTGGGACCGGTCGCGTCGCCCGCGGATCAGCCAGCCGATGAATGCGCCGACGGCCCACAGCGCCGCCCCTCCTGTCCAGGCGAGTGTCTGGGCCCAGGTGTAGCTGGTGATACGGGCGGCGTGATGGAAGCTGGAGGCGAGCCCGAGGGTGACGACGAACCAGATGTTGAGAAGCATGGCGCTGACGAACCTGCGTACCCCGAACGTGACCGCCAGGCCGGCCGCCAGCGTGACCGCGAAGGCCGCAAGCGTGAGCCAACCCCAGGAGTCCGCTCCGATGCCGAACCCCAGGGCGGTCAGCCCTGCGCCGAACAGCGCGAAGACGGCGACGCGCGATACACGGTGCACGTAGCTGCCTCCCGGGTCGTCGAGCCATGCGAACAGCAGGCCGAACAGCGCGCTCAGGAGGTACTGCTGGTGCCCGATGGCCCAGAAGACGACCAACGGCACCAGTGCGATGTCCAGGAAGGTCACCGCTCGCGGCAAGTTGAGCCCCGCAGGGTTGAGCTCGAACACCTTCGACAGCCCATTCACGGCCCTTCTCGCGTGAATGGGCTGTCCTTCTCCGCTCGTGCTGGCCATGGCCGCTCCCATCCCCCGACTCGGTCGACAGGTATGCCGCTTGTGCCGCTCATTATTCGATTCCACCGTGATCGCTGCGAAGCGACCCGCAGGGCACGGTCACGGTCACCGGTCATACGGTGGAGCGAGTCACGACACCGAGCCGATGGTGCGGGCGCCTTGCGGGCGCCTCGCGAGCAAGGACGACACGGGGGACGATGAATACGGTCGTGGCCCCGCCCGGCAGCATGATCGCCGGGCGCCGCGTCGCTGATCCAGCCGCTCGAGCAGGTCTCCGATCTCCAGGCGAACAACGCCGGAGGGAGGAAGCATGAAAGCGCCCAAGGCCTTCGAGGTGCCGGCCCCATGAACGGCAGCACCAGGTCGGAGTACGGCCTCCGGCCCAGGAACCGGGTCCCGCCCGGCGTGGTCACCCGGATCGTGCTGCGAGTGCTCGGGTCGGTCGCCGCGCTGGCGGCCCTGTACTACGTGCTGCCGCTGGACCGCTCCTCCACGGCGATCACCGTCATGATGCTGGTCGCGGGGCTCGCGGGGGTTCGTCGTCCTGGTTGTCTTTCAGGTGCGCCAGATCGTCCGGTCGCCGTTACCGATCGTGCGCGCGGTCGAGGCACTGGCCGTCAGCATTCCGTTCTTCCTGCTGCTGTTCGCCAGTACCTACGTGGCCCCGGCCGGCCTGTCCTCCGGCAACTTCGGCGGGCACCTGTCGCACACCGACGGCCTGTACTTCAGCGTCACCGTGTTCTCCACTGTCGGCTTCGGCGACATCACCGCGAAGTCCCAGACGGCACGGCTGGTGGTCACCGCCCAGATGATTACCGACCTCGTCATCCTCGGCCTCGCGATCAGGATCGTCGTGAGTGCCGTCCGACGTGGCCGGCAGCGCAAGGCACCGCACCAGCGCCAGGAGTGACGATGAGCCGAGCCCGACCAGACGGCCGGAGCCGCACCGGACGACCCCGGTGACGTTCCTCGACCACGTGGGCCCGAAGGGGGTGGTCGAGATCCCAACTGAGACCGCGGAACGACGAGGGCCCCGACCGCTCAGCGGTCGGGGCCCTCGTTTTGCCCTGGCGGGCAGAGGCGGAGGATACGAGATTCGAACTCGTGAGGGGTTACCCCCAACACGCTTTCCAATTCTCCGTGTCTTTCGGCCAGTCTCGGGTCCTAATTGCCGTAGTGGTAGCGGCACGCGACGATGCACAAGGCATCGGCCTGTTCGTTCAGCACATAGACCAGGCGGTGTTCTTGGTCGATTCGGCGGGACCAGGCCCCAGCGAGCTCGTGCCGCAGGGGTTCGGGTTTACCGATGCCCTCGTTGCCGTTTCGGCGGATGTCGTCGATCAGCAGGTTGATGCGTTTGAGGAGTCGGCGGTCGTCGGCCTGCCATGAAAGGTAGTCGGCCCAGCCGCGTTCGGTGAACTCGATCTTCATGCGCTCTGCTCGGCGAGGTCCCCGGGGTCGATCAGTTCGCGGGTCGTCGTACGGCCTTCCCGGTACTCCTGCAAGGACCGGCGAAGGTGGTCGGCATTGGCCGGAGAGCGCAGCAGGTAGTCGGTCTCGCGGAGCGAGGCGTACTCGGCCAGCGAGACGACGACCAGCGGCTCGTGGCCGGCGCGTGTGATGACGAGCTCTTCGGCGTCACTTTCGACGGCGTCCAGCGCGGCGGCGAGGTTGCCGCGGAGCTCGGTGGCACTCATCGTCTTCATGGCGTACAGAATAACGTACATCTATCGGGCCGACCAGGGGTGCGGCGAGAGCCCGAGGCGCTTTCGCATCATCCAGGCTCAGGGATGCGCCAGATGATTCGAACCTGCTCATCGAGGGGGAGCGATGGGCCGCCGATGTAGATCCGACGGGTCAGGTAGAGCACCGCCAGCTGGAACGCTTCCGCCCGAGGTCTTCCGTGGTCGAGCGGCTCAGCTTCATCACCTGATGAGGTCTTCGTCGTAAGCGTTGACGAAGTGCAGGACGTGGTCCGCCGGATCGAACTCGAGGCTGAGGATCCTGCGCTGGAGCGCATCGTCGGGCGGTGACCGAACCCGGCCGGACGGCGATGAATGAGACCAGAACTGAGACCACGCCGTTGGATGCCTACGGCTGGATCGCCAGTCTCGTCCTGGTCAGCTGTCCGTGTCTTTGGGATGCCGGGGCGAGGCGTAGACGAGATGGACGGTCCGTCCTGACTCGTCGACGAGGTAGCGCACGCGCCCGCTGGCGGTCACCCTTACTCCCACTGCGGCAGCTCGTTCCCTCCGTGCCTCCGTGCAGAGGTCGCCCCAGCCTTTGGCGGCTTCGTTGGTGGCGAATCGCAGCCGCCACTCGTCACCGATCGGTGGCGGCGGGACGTCGTCTCCGCGCTTGGGGCTCATCGCCGTGGTCCTCGCCGGAGAGCGGTTCGGTGAGCTGCGCGCTCAGTTCGGGGTCCGCCAGGATCCTGGCTGTGGCACGCCATTCGACGATCACGCGGTGCAGGTTGGCGTGGACATCCAACTCCACCACGTCGCGGGTGGCGTTCACGAGGTCGACGACGAACTCCCGTACTTCCTCGGCCGAGAGGTGTCGGGTCCAGGGGAAGACCTGAGGGAGGGCGAGGAGGACCGCGCGCGCACCGTCGTCGCTGGTGATCAGGGCTGCGAACAGGCGCGCGGTGACATCAGCAGTCTCCTCACGCTGACGGTCGTGGCGCTCGGTGGTCAAGTACAGGTCCTCGCCGTCGCGGCGGGTGACGTGGACGCGCTGGGCCTGCTCGACAGTGTCCGCGACGCGCTTCGAGTTCTTCGACAGGTCGGAGAACGACACGGTGAGAGTGGACATGCAGTCACGCTACTTCGGAATACGTTCCGAAGTCAACGGCGGCGTGCCTGATTCGGGGACAGGCCTTCGCGCCGTGAGCCGGACACGAGGGTTGGAGCGTCCTGGGGCCTGGAGTGTGGACGGTTCTTTCGGAGTGCGTCGGACTCCCGACCCGGCCAGTCCGGGGGCAGTCAGGTCAAGCTGGGCCGTCCGACTCTTGACGCGCCCCTACGTCGGTTTCTGGGTGGATGTGCCGAAATGCCGATTTTGATCTCGCTGGGCGCCGAGGACGCTACGCTCCGGTAGGGCTGTGCACGCACTGACACGTTCTGTGACGATCGGGCGGGCCTGTCCGTGTCCTGTGGCGGAGTGGATGGAGCGTTTCGATGGCGGATTCGGTGCAGAAAACCGGCGTGTCCTACCCCGTTGTGCACATCGAGGAGGACACCTCGACGAGTCTGGCGCTGGTGCCCGGTGCGACTGCCGTGCCGGTGTTCATCGGAGAATTCGGTGCGGCCTTCGATGGGGTGGTGGCGCGGGTCGACGGCTGGCCGGACCTTTCCGAGGCCGCGGAAGAGGGCACTATCCCCTGGGCGGTTGGTGAGATGCTGCGCGGGTACTTCGAGAACGGCGGCGGCTACTGCTACCTGGCCGACAATGCCGGCAAGACCCCGCAGGACGCGTTGGCCTCCGTCGCGGCCTTCGACGATGTGACGATCCTGGTGCCGCTCGGCTTGTGGCACCAGGGCGTCGACGCGGCCGGGGAGACGGCGCGGGCCGTTACGGCCTACGCGGCCAACCATCGGGCAATGGCGATCCTGCACGCCAACTGGGACCATGATGCCCGGCAGGCCCGCGACGCTGCGACGGCGTTCAACCTGGATGCCGACCAGCGTGCACACGCCGCCCTTTACCACCCGTGGGTAACCCCGCCGAGGCGCCAGGTCGAGCCGGTGCCGCCCGCCGAGCCGCTGCCGCCCGTCGAGCCGGTGCCGCCGGTCGGCGTGGTCGCGGAGGTGTGGTGTCGGACCGATGCTGAGCGTGGGGTGTGGAAGGCTGCGGCCAACGTCGCCGTCAATGGCGTCGAGCATCCGGCCCGGGAGGTGGCCGATCAGGAGCAGCACGAAGCGCAGCCGGTCAACTTCCTGCGCGAGGCCCCTGGCAGGGGCACAGCGATCCTGGGTGCCCTGACCCTCGATGACACCGATGGCCCCTGGAGGTACATCCAGACGCGGCGCCTTGCCGACGCGGTGGAGCGCGACCTGCGCAAGGCTCTCCGCACCGCGAGCTCCGAGCCGAACGGCCAGTCGACGTGGGAGGCGCTGCGGTCTGCGGCGGAGACCTACCTGTACGGCATCTGGAAGAGGGGCGGCCTGATGGGGGCACTGGAGAGGGAGGCGTACTTCGTTCAGATCGGCCCAGGCATCACCATGACCGACGAGGACGTCACCGCCGGCAGGATCATCCTGAAGGTTGGCCTCGCCGCCGTCCGCCCGGCCGAGTTCATCGTCCTGACCTTGAACAGTGAGGCCACTTCGGCCTGATGAGCCAGGTTGTCTGTCGGTGGCGCGAGGGGGGCGCCCCGCCCCCCCCCGCCCCCCCAAACGCCACCCCCCCGCAAACACGCGGTGTGGAGCAGGCCCCCCGCCAGCCCCCGCGCGGCC
>NZ_JBHWEN010000022.1:0-126237 GCF_042734215.1 Kitasatospora sp. NPDC059673
CGCGCCGCCCCGCCCGCCCCGCCCCCCGCGCCCGCGCCGCCCCCCCCCGGGGGGGGGGGGGGGGGGGGGGGGGGGCGGGGGGGGGGGGGGGGGGGGGGGGGGGGGGGGGGGGTCCTTTGCCCGCCCACCCACCCGTGGCCCACCTGCAGGGAATGTGAGGAGGGGGAGGCGGGGGCCGAAGGGGAGGGAGGGCTGTGAGGAGGGCTGGGGGAAGGGGAGACGGGGAGGCAGGTGGGGGGAGGGGACGGCGGGGGCCGCGAGGAGGCAGGTGGGGGATGGGGTGGCGGGGGAGGCGAGGGGGCAGGCGGGGGAAGGGGAGGGTGGGGCCGCGAGGAGGGGAGGAGGAGGGAGGGGGCAAGGGGGAGGTGAGGAGGCAGGTGGGGGAAGGGGAGGGCAGGTGCGAGGAGGGCAGGTGGGGGGAGGGGCGGCGGGGGAGGCGAGGTGGGGGTGTGTGGGGGTGTGGGTTGACGTGGGGCCTACTGGGGGCGTGGTTAGGATCTGCGGTTATGGGGTTCGCTGAGGCGTGGCGTGGGTGGGTGGTGCGTCGGCGGGTGGTGGTGGCCGGGGGCGCGGTGGTGGGGTTGTTGGTGGGGGGTGGGGCGGTGGTCGCGGCGGTGGGGGAGCCGGGTGCGGTGCATCGGGAGGATCGGTTTTTGGAGGGGGCGGACGGGGTTCGGATTGATACCTCGTTCTTTTCGGCGGGTGGGGCGGGTCGGCGGCCGGCGGTTCTGTTGGCGCATGGGTTCGGGGGGTCGAAGGAGGGGGAGCGGCAGCGGGCCGAGGAGTTGGCTCGGGCCGGGTATGCGGTGCTGACGTGGTCGGCGCGCGGGTTTGGGCAGTCGTCCGGGCAGATCGGGCTGAATGAGCCGGAGCGTGAGGTCGCGGATGTGTCGCGGCTGGTGGACTGGTTGGCGCAGCGGCCCGAGGTGCAGTTGGACGGGGAGGGCGATCCGCGGGTCGGGGTGACGGGGGCGTCGTACGGTGGGGCGGTGTCGCTGTTGGCGGCCGGGTACGACAAGCGGATTGATGCGATTGCGCCGCAGATCACCTGGTGGAATCTGGCGGATGCGTTGTTTCCGCAGGCGGCGCAGGGGAGTTCGGCCGCCGACGGGGTGTTCAAGAAGTTGTGGGCGGGGATCTTCTTCACCACGGGTTCGGCGTCCGGGCTGGGTGAGGGCGGGCCGAAGCAGCAGGTGCAGGGGCCGGTGGGGTGTGGGCGGTTCCGGGACGAGCTGTGTGCGATGTACAACCGGGTGGCGGCGGCCGGGCGGCCGGATGCGGACGCGGTGCGGGTGTTGGAGCGGTCGAGCCCGTCGTCGGTGGCAGAGCGGATCAAGGTGCCGACGCTGGTGATCCAGGGCCAGCAGGACTCGTTGTTCCCGCTGGACCAGGGGGACCGGATCGCGAAGGCGGTGGCCGCGAACGGTGCGCCGGTGGCGGTGGACTGGTTCGGTGCGGGCCATGACGGCGGGCAGGAGAGCAGTACCCGCTCGGACGCCCGGGTGACGGCCTGGTTCGATCATTATCTGAAGGGCGCCGACGGTTCCACCGGGCCCGCGTTCCGGGTGACGCGTACCGGTGGCGTCGATTCGACGGGTTTCCAGGCGGTGCTGCGCGGCGCGGACGCCGATGTCTACCCCGGGTTGGGTGGGACGGCGCAGCGCAGTGTGGAGTTGACGGGCCGTGAGCAGCGGGTGGCGAACCCGCCCGGTGGTGCGCCGCCGAATATTTCGACGCTGCCGGGGATCGGGGCGCTCTCCCAGTTGTCCTCGGTGGGGGCAGGCCTGTCGATCGACTTCCCCGGCCAGTTCGCGTCGTTCGATTCCGCGCCGCTGGGCAGTGCGCTGCACCTGACGGGTGCGCCGACGGTGGCGGTGCGGGTGGCGGCGGATGTGCCGGAGGCGGTGCTGTTCGCGAAGGTGTACGACGTCGCGCCGGACGGGAAGCAGGTGCTGCCGCAGCAGTTGGCCGCGCCGTTGCGGGTGACCGGGGCGGACGCGGCGGGCGGGCGGACGGTGCAGGTGGCGCTGCCGGCCGTGGACCACGAGTTCCCGGCCGGGCATCGGCTGCGGCTGGTGCTGGCGTCCACCGACCTGGCGTACGCCTCACCGGCGCAGGCCGCGACGTACACGCTGTCCGTGGCCGGGCCGCTGAGTGTGCCGACGGTGGAGCAGTTGCGCACCGAGGCCGCGCCGGTGCCGAACCGGACCTGGGTGCTGCCACTGGTGGCGCTGGCGATCGGTGCGCTGCTGGTGTTCGCGCGGCGGCGGCGGGTGGCGACTCCTGCGCCGGATCCGGAGCTGGCCGGGGTGCCGTTGCAGATCACCGGGCTGTCGAAGAAGTACAAGGGGTCGGTGGACCGTTACGCGGTACGGGAGTTGTCGTTCCGGGTGGAGGCCGGGCAGGTGCTCGGTCTGCTCGGTCCCAACGGCGCGGGCAAGACCACCACGCTGCGGATGCTGATGGGTCTGATCCGCCCCGACGAGGGCGAGATCCGGGTGTTCGGGCACGCGATCCGGCCGGGTGCGCCGGTGCTGTCCCGGGTCGGGGCGTTCGTCGAGGGCGCGGGCTTCCTGCCGCACCTGAGCGGGCGGGCCAACCTGGAGTCGTACTGGGCGGCCACCGGGCGGCCGGTCGAGGACGCGCACTTCGCGGAGGCGTTGGAGATCGCCGGTCTCGGCGAGGCGCTGGAGCGTGCGGTGCGGACGTACTCGCAGGGCATGCGACAGCGGCTGGCGATCGCGCAGGCCATGCTGGGCCTGCCCGATCTGCTGATCCTGGACGAGCCGACCAACGGGCTCGACCCGCCGCAGATCCGTGAGATGCGGGAGGTGATGGTCCGTTATGCCGCCGCCGGGCGGACCGTCATCGTCTCCAGCCACCTGCTCGCCGAGGTCGAGCAGTCCTGCACCCACCTGGTGGTGATGGAGCGCGGCCGGCTGGTGGTGGCCGGGCCGACTGTGGAGATCACCGGTGCGGGTGAGCAGTTGCTGGTGAGTGTCGAGGAGGGGTACGGGGAGGCGGCGGCGGTCGCGGAGAAGCTGGCCGCGTTGGGCGGGGTGGAGTCGGTGCAGGCGGTGGACGGCGGGTTGTTGGTTCGGCTGGACGGGCTGCCGGTGAGTCGGTTGACCGCCGAACTGGTGCGTCTGGGCGTACCGGTGGCGGGCATCGGCCCGCAGCGACGGCTGGAGGACGCCTTCCTGTCCCTGATCGGAGGAGCGGCATGAGCGCGGTGAGCGCGGTGGCGGACACGGCGGCTCCCGGGTACCGGCCCGGGCGGACCTTGCCGCTGCGGGTCGAGGCGATGCGGCAGTTGCGGCGGCGTCGGACCCTGGTGGTCGGTGGGGTGCTGGCGGTGCTGCCGTTGATCGTTCTGGCGGCTTTTCAGATCGGTGGGACGCCCGGGCGGGAGAACCGCACCACGTTCATCGAGCTGGCCACCGCGTCCGGGGTGAACTTCGCGACCACGCTGCTGTTCATGGGCACCGGGTTCCTGCTGGTGATTCCGGTGGCACTGTTCTGCGGTGACACCGTTGCGTCCGAGGCGAGTTGGTCCTCGCTGCGGTACCTGCTGGCGGCGCCGGTGCCGCGGGCACGGTTGCTGGCGCGGAAGTTCACTGTGGCGATCGGGTTCTCGGCCGCGGCGGTCGTGCTGCTGCCCGCCGTCGGGCTGGTGGTCGGTACGGCCGCGTACGGGTGGGGCGACCTGAAGCTTCCCACCGGGGCGACGCTCTCCGCGACCGAGGCGGTGCCGCGCCTGGCGCTCGCCGTGCTGTACGTCTTCCTCGCCGAGATCGTGGTCGGCGCGCTGGCGTTCTGGCTCTCCACCGCGACGGACGCTCCGCTGGGGGCGGTGGGCGGCGCGGTGTTCGCGTCGATCATCACGGGTGTGCTGGACGCCGTCACCGCGCTCGGTTCGCTGCGCGAGTGGTTCCCCGCGCACTGGCAGTACGCGTGGGCGGACGCGTTGCAGCCACAGCTGGAGTGGGGCGGGATGGTGCAGGGGTTGGTGCTGTCGCTGTCGTACTCGGTGGTGCTGTTGGCGCTGGCGTTCCGTGGGTTCGCGACGAAGGACGTGGTGTCGTGAGGGTCGGTCAGAAGCCGCGGTGGACGCCGTCGGGGTCGGTGGAGCGGAGGTAGTCGGCGAAGTCCAGGTTGGAGATGGAGAGGTTGTTCTCGACGCTCCACAGTCTGGTGGCCACCACCCGGACGGTCGGGGTCGCCGGGTCGCGCAAGTGGGCGACCAGGAGGGGGAGTTCGGGGTCCGTGAGGGCTCGGCGGTCGGCGAGGACGAGCAGCGGGTGGTGGTAGCCCGACGGCAGGTGGGCCGTCAGGCCGGCGAGGTGGAGGCCGGAGAAGGCGGGGTCGTCGACCGGGACGACGGCGGGGAGGAAGCCCTCCTCGGTAGGAGTGGCCAACACCTCGCACAGGCGCTGCCAGGCCGCTGGGTCGGCGAAGTCGGTGCGCACCACCAGGGCGCCGGCGGTCATCGGGCACCGTCACGGAGCAGCAGGAGGTCGAGGGACTGGGCGTGGGCGTGCGAGGCCCAGGTGGGGAGGTGTTCGGTGAGGAACCAGGCGGCGTCTTCGAGGTCGTCGTCCTCCAGGTTGGCGGTGGGGTGGTCGGGGAGGGCCTTGGGGTCAAGGGCGGCGAGGTCGGTCAGGACGGCGGGGAGGGCGGCGTGCGGGGTGAGGGTGGGGTAGGGCCAGGGCCGGTCGTCGGTGGCGCCGTCCGGCCAGGGCCAGCGTCGGGACCAGAGGCCGGTGAGGGCGGGCAGGCGCAGGGCGCGGAAGACGTCGGCGAGTTCGTCCCAGTGGCGGCCCGCGAGGACGGCCTCGCCCAGGGGGGTGCCGAGGGTGCCCGCGAGAGTCGGCAGCAGGGCGGTGTAGCGGGAGTCCGCGTCGGCGCGCAGGCGGCCGGAGAGCAGCTCGGTGAGGGCCGCGCAGCGCGGGACGCCCGGCAGCCCCGGCCCGCCCGAGCCGGGCAGGCGCAGCAGCAGCGCGGCGTCCACCGCGAAGGCGGTGACGTACTGTTCGGCCATGTCCGGCACTCTTCCCCAGGGGTGTGACAACTCCGGTGCGGTGTACGGGAGTCGGGTCGGGATCGGCTCAGGAGAAGCGGAAGAGCTGGGACTTGTCGCCGGGTGAGCAGTTGGTGAAGGCGAGGGTGTTGCCGGTGCCGCTGTCGGTGAGGCAACTCTGCACGCCGTAGCCGAACTTGATCTGGAAGGTGCCGGAACCGGCGTCGGTGACGTACCAGTTGGTCAGGTCGCCGTAGGAGTTGGAGTCGGCCAGTTCGGCGATGTTGGGGTTGCCGGCGTAGCGGCCGCCGAGTTTGATGCCGCTGCCGCTCTTGCAGGCGGTGAAGGTGGTCTGGCCGGAGCCGTCGGTGGCCTTGATCCAGCCGTAGGAGGTGTTGCGGCCCGATACCACCGGAACGCCCGCCGTCAGCGCGTCCGAGCCGAGGCCGGCGGCTTGGCCGGTGCCGACGTTGACCAGTCGGCCCCAGCCGCTGCCGCCGCAGCCGGAGGCGGGGCCGCCGCCGGTAGTGGGGGGTTTGGAGGTGTTCGGGGCGGGCTGGGCCGGGGTGGAACCGCCGCCACCGGTGTTGTTCGAGCCGCCGCCCGAACTGCCGCCTGAGCCGCCGGTGTTCGAGCCACCGGTGTTCGAGCCGCCGTTGTTGGTGCCTCCGGAGCC
Organism: Kitasatospora sp. NPDC059673; assembly: GCF_042734215.1. Classification (NCBI taxonomy): domain Bacteria; kingdom Bacillati; phylum Actinomycetota; class Actinomycetes; order Kitasatosporales; family Streptomycetaceae; genus Kitasatospora; species Kitasatospora sp. NPDC059673. The sequence continues at coordinate 5,697 of NZ_JBHWEN010000022.1, forward strand.
GCCCGTGCTGCCGCCGGTGTTGTTCGAGGAACCGCCGTTGGTGGAGCCGCCGTTGCCCTGGTCGGGTGCGCCGCCGGGCTGCGGGGGGTTGCCGTTCGGGTCGGTGGACGGTGGGGCGGAGGACTGGGGCTGCTGCGGTTCCGGGCTGTTCCGGGCGGGGTCGGAGGGTGATCCGATGGGGCTGGAAGTTCCTTGGTTGCCGGGTGAGTTGGCGCCGTTGGTGGATTCCGGGCGGTGCTGCCAGGGCAGCAGTTCGAGCTGCTGGGCCGTCACCCCGCCGCCGGTGACCAGCACCAGCGGCAGGAACAGGGTGACGAGCCGTCGGCGGCCGGAGCGTTCTGCCTGCTTGCGGGCGGTGGCGGCGGGCGGAGGTTCGAGGGCCACGACGGCGCCCAGTCCGGCCTGGGTGGACATTGCCTGCCGGGCGGCGAGGGCCATTGCCGCGGCGTCCGGGTAACGTTCGCCGGGTTCTTTGGCGAGGGCCTTCGCGACCACCGCGCGCACCGGCGCGGGCACCGTCCCGGGCAGTTCCGGTGCCGGTTCGCGGACGTGCTTGAGCACCACCTCCAGCGGGGTCTCGCCGGTGAACGGCGGCTTCCCGGCCAGGAGTTCGTACAGCACCACGCCGACCGAGTACAGGTCGGAGGCGGCCGAGGCGTCCTTGCCCTCGGCGCGTTCCGGGGCCATGTACAGGGCGGTGCCGACCACCGCGTGGGCGGTGGTGATCCGGGTGTCGGCCAGGGTGCGGGCGATGCCGAAGTCGGTGACGGTGATCCGGCCGTCCTGGTCGATCATCAGGTTGGACGGCTTGATGTCGCGGTGCACGATGCCCTGTTGATGCGCGGCGTGCAGGGCGTCCAGCATCTGTGCGGCGATGTCGAGCGCCCGGTCCGGCGGGAAGCTGCCGCGTCCCTTGGCCTTGTCCAGCGGCCGGCCGGACAGCAGTTCCATCACGATGTACGCGATCTTCGCGGACGGGTCGGAGGCGTCCTCGCCGTAGTCATGGATGTGCACCACGCCGCGGTGGCTCATCGCCGCCAGCACGGTCGCTTCGCGGCGGAACCGGGCCGCGAAGACCTCGTCCTCCATCAGCGCCGGAAGCACGATCTTCACCGCGACCTGACGGCCCAGCACGTGGTCGTCCGCCCGCCAGACCTCGCCCATGGCGCCACTGCCGAGCCGCTCGGTGAGGGCGTAGCGGCCCCCGAGTACCGTCCCCCGACCCCACATGTCCCGTTTCCCCCGAGCATGGTGTACGACCTGTCAACAAGAGAGTCTGGCCTGCCGGGCCACCCGATGGGAAGTCGGCCGGGCCCCCTCTTCGCGCGGCGACTCTACACGCCGCCCGGGCACGTCCGTTCGAGTGGAACGTTGGCACTGACGTACGGTCAAGTGACGGGCCGTGCAGGACAGATCCGAAGGAGCGCCCCAGTGACCGGCAACTCGATCGACTTCACCACCGGGCGGCCCGAGACGCGGCCGCTGGACGTCAGCTGGAACCACGGCTCGCCGTCGGCCAAGCACAACACCGACCCCGACCTGCAGGTGTACGCGTACGACGAGCACACCGTGATCCTGCGGCAGAACATGGCCGTCAACTACGAGGCGCCGTTCCTGTACCTGCTGTTCGGCAACGAGCGGGCCGTGCTGATCGACACCGGGGCCACCGCCGAAGCCGAGTACCTGCCGCTGCGGCGGACGGTGGACGAGCTGATCGACGGCTGGCTGGCGCGCAACCCCCGGGAGGACTACCGGCTGCTGGTGGTGCACACCCATGCGCACGGCGACCACGTCGCCGGGGACGGGCAGTTCGCGGACCGGCCCGGGACGGAGCTGGTGCCGGCCGGAAAGGACAGCGCCTGGCCGTGGTTCGGCTTCGACGCCGACCCGGAGGCCGTCGCCCGGATCGACCTCGGCGGGCGGGTGCTGGAGTGCCTGGCCACCCCCGGGCACCACGCCGCCTCGGTCACCTACTACGACCCGTGGAGCGGCTTCCTGCTCACCGGCGACACCGTCTACCCCGGCCGCCTCTACATCGAGGACTGGGCCGCGTTCACCCACAGCATCGATCGGATGATCGACCTGGCTGAACGGCGGCCCGTCACCCACGTGCTCGGCTGCCACATCGAGATGTCGATCCGGCCCGGCGTCGACTACCCCATCAGGTACACCCACCAGCCGTACGAGGCGCCGCTGGAACTCACCGTGGCGCACCTGTACGAGATCCGCGGGGCGCTCGGCGCGACGGCCGCGCACGGCGGAGAACCGCGGCGCATCGCACTGCCGCGGTTCATCCTCTGGCCGAGTGAGTAGCCCGCCGGGCGGTCAGCGACGCAGGCGGGCGTCCTCGGCGAGGGACTGCACCAGGGCCTCCACCCGCTCGGGTGGCAGGCCCCGGGAGACGAACCAGGCGCCGACATTGCGGACGTCCCGCTCCAGGAAGGACAGGCCGCGCGGGTTCGCCACCACGTCCACGATCTGCGGGACGTCGATGATCACCAGGCGGCCCTGGTGCACCAGGATGTTGTACGCCGAGAGGTCGCCGTGCGCGTAGCCGTCGTACGCCAGCAGTGAGAGGCTGCGGCCCAGCTGCTCCCAGAGGTCGTCGATGTCGGCCTCCTCGGCGCGCAGTTGGGCCAGCCGCGGGGCGGCCGTGCCCGCCTCGTCGCCGACGAACTCCATCAGGATCTCGGTGCCGGTGATCTGCACCGGGTACGGCACGGCGACCCCCGCCGACCACAGGCGGCACAGCGCCGAGAACTCGGCCGCCGCCCACTGGCCGGCGATCGCCTCCTTGCCGAACGCGGTGCGCTTGGCCATCGCCCGGCTGACCCGGGACTCCTTGTGCTGGCGGCCCTCCAGGTAGCCCGAATCCCGGTGGAACATGCGGTGCTGGGCATCGCGGTAGCGCTTGGCCGCCATCAGGGTGCGGCGCTCGGTGCCGGGGACGGCGCGCTCCAGCAGGAAGACGTCGGCCTCCTTGCCGGTCTTCACGATGCCCAACTCGGTGTCTACGGCCGCGAGTTCGGTGACCACCCAGTCAGGGCGCGGCTGCGGGCCCTTCTCGGTCGGGGTGGACTGGTCCCAGGTGGACCAGCGGTCGCCGACGGCGGGGCCGTCAGGGGTGGTCGGGGCCTCGTGGTCCTCCTCGAAGTCGAACTCCTCGGAGGGGAAGTACAGGTACTCGGGCTCGGCGTCGTCGAAGCGGTCGGCCTTGCGGCCACGACGGGAAGCGCCCTTGGGGCGGATACGGGAGAAGGAATCGCTGTCGGCAAAGCGCTCGCGCACTGCGGTGGCTCCTGAGGAGTGGCCCACCGGGGCGCGGTATGGCGCGCAGTCAGCCGGTGGGGAGAAGACGGGGGGAAGAGGCGTATGGCGCGCAGGCGAAAGCGCGCCGCGTCACGGCGGCAACCATCCTGGCCACACCTCCTCACTCGTCTCGCCACCCGCGCATGGGTGCTTGCGGGCGGACTTGGACCACCTTAGTCAGCGGGCCGGTGGATGCAAACGGTTTTTTCGCGGAGTGGGGAGGGTGAGGTTCGGGGCAGTGGCGGGCGGGGGTGGCCTTGGTGGCTGTGACAGCTAAATGATCGACATATCTCAATGGTTGACCTATCGTCTTCGCATGACCGATCGTCAACTGCCTGAGCCCACACGGCTCGTGCTCACCGCGCTCGCCGACGCGCCCCGGCACGGATACGCGATCCTCCAGGAAGTCCTGGCGATCACCGACGGGCGGACCAGGATGCTCACCGGCACCCTCTACACGGCGCTGGACCGGCTGCTGCAGCAAGGGCTCATCCAGGTCGAGGCCGAGGAGGTCGTGAACGGGCGGCTGCGGCGCAGCTTCGCCCTGACCGACCAGGGCCGGCACACCCTGACCGAGGAGACACGGCGGCTGCGCGCCGGGGCCGACGAGGCCGAACGTCGGCTTGCCCTCGGCGGGTTGCGGCTGAGCGGGTTGCGGCTGGGCGGGGGGACGGCATGACCCGTCCGTTCCTCGGGTTGCTGCGCCGTCTGTACCCCACCGGATACCGGGCCGCGCACGGTGAGGAGATCGTCGCCGTCTTCGCCGAATCCGTTCGGCATGCCGACCGCCGTACCGCCGTGCGCGAGTGGGCCGTCCTGGCCGCGCACGCGCTGCGGCTGCGCGCCCGGCTCAGCTCCCGCGACCCGGCGGGCCGGGTGCTCGCCGGTGCCGCGCCGTTCCTGGTGGCCGGTGGTGCCGCACTGGGCGCGGTCCAGCTGCTGACCATGCTGCTCACGCGCGGCACGCACGACATACCGGCGGCGCTGGACGTCGCTCACGCCGCACCCTTGGTCCTCGCCCTGCTGTGTGCCCTGCTCGGCCGTTGGGCCCCGGCCCGGGTCCTCGTCCTGCTCGCCGTCGTCACCGCACAGTTCGGTGCGGACGCGGAGTCCATCGGGGCCACCAGCCTGCTCGGAGTCTGGGCCGTCGTGGGCGCGTTGGTGCTTCTCGCCCCGCCCGACGCGGTCGGGCTCTCCCGGCGCGACCGCACCCGGCTCGTGGCCGCCGCGACGGCCGTCGCCCTGCCGATGATCGGTGTCGCCGCCCTGTGGCTCGGCGTTTGGGCCGAGGACTACGCCGCTGTCCTGTTCCCGCCGATCGCGCAGACCCCGATCGACACGTCCCTCGCCTGGCCGGCGGTCGTCATGGCCGTCGCGTACCTGCTGCACCTCGCCGACCCCGGCACCGACCGACTGCGGGCCGTCGGCGTGGCGCTGGCCGCCCTGCCCTGGGCCGCGATGGTGGCCCCGCCGCTCTACCGCAACGCGCCCGCCGAGCCGCGCGACCTGCTGCGCGACGCTGTCGTCGTTCTCGGGTTCCTGGCCGCGGCCACCGTCATCGGCCTGCGGCGCCGCAACCGCCTTGCCGGCGCGGGCCGAGGGGGAGCGGCCGGCCCGCTGCTCTGAACGGCAGTCGAGAGGCCCCGTCGATCCCTGGGCAGCAGGGGCGGCGGGGCCTCGCGTGCGTCGTGGGCGGGCACGCGTTGCGGAAGTGGTCTGCCGTGACGGCGTCGATGAAGGCGGCGAAGCTCGCCGGGCCGAACGGCAGGTGGGAGCCCTCGGGGCGCTTCGGGTCGCGGAGGGGCGCGATGCCTTCGGTGGCGGCCAGGTGCCGTGCAGCCGGGCGGGTGAGTGCCGATGACGTGGTGACGACGGCCGCCGCGATGCGGGACGGGCCCGCTGCCCGTGGGGTGCGCCGAGTCAAGGGCGGCCGAGTTGCCTGCGGCGATGGAGGGGCAACTGGCGTGGCATGCAGCGGGACTCCGAACGGTGAACACGGGGCGGCGAATCCGGGGAGCCGTTTCGGGTGGCGGTGCGGCAGGAGTGGGCCGAAGAGGCCGGCGGGTGGCCGGAGTTCGGGGTCGTGTCGGCTCTTGTCGCCCGTGACGCCGGGCGGGGCCGCCGCTGTGGCGGCACGGTGTGCCCTTCGAGCAGGCCCGGCCCCGGGTGAGGTGCGGGTTGGGGGCAGTGGCAGGGCGTCCGGGCCGGCGCGTTTGTGCAGGCGGCGGCGGAGGCGCAGCGCGTGGTTGGTGCGTTCCCGGGGGCGCGATCGGCCCGGGCGATTTGAGTGTGCCCGAGGCCGGCGGGGGCAAGTGGCGGGCCCGGTGAGGTGGGGCGATGGAGAGATGGTGCCGTATCCTTCCCTACTGGTTGGGTGATAGGGAATGATGGGGAAGGATACGGCAGTGCAGGAGTTCTACTCCGTCGAGGATGTGGCCGAGCTGCTGGGGCTGCATGTGAAGACCGTCCGGGGTTATGTGCGGGACGGGAAGTTGAAGGCGGTGCGGATCGGGAAGCAGTACCGGATCGCGCGGGCGGAGGTGGAGGCGTTCACGGGGGGTGCCGAGGCGGCGGGGCCGCCCTCGCGGGTGGAGGTTTCGGCGGTGGTGCAGGTGGAGGGGGTGGGGCGGGGGGAGGCGGATCGGTTGGTGACGGCGGTGCTTGCGGCGGCGTCGGCCTGGTCGTCGGGGGAGGAACGGCCGTTGTGGGTGCAGGCGGTGCGGGACGAGGCGCGGAGCGGGTTGCGGTTCGTGGTGCTGGGGCCGCCGCGGCGGGTGGGGGATGTGCTCGGGTTGATCGAGGAGTTGACGGGAGAAGTGCGGTGACGGTGGTTCAGGAGCTGGGCGGGGTCCAGGTGATGGTGTGCGCGGCGGAGGGGGAGGCGGTCGCGGGGGAGCAGGACGCGGTGGACCTGCTGGGGAACGCGTACTACCAGGGGGCGTCCTGGGTGGCGGTGCCGGTGGAGCGGTTCGGGGAGGAGTTCTTCCGGCTGCGCAGTGGGGTCGCGGGCGGGGTGGTGCAGAAGTTCGCCCAGTACCGGATGGGTCTCGCGGTGGTGGGGGATGTCGCGCCGCATGTGGCGCGGTCGGGCGCGCTGCGGGATTTCGTGCGGGAGAGCAATCGCGGGTTGCAGCTGTGGTTCGTCGCGGACTTGGCGGAGCTGGCGGGCCGGTTGGCCGGCTAGGCGTCAACTCCGGGGTTATGCGGGCCAGTTGATCCGGGACTGAGGGGTTCCCGCGTGAGGTGACATGTGCAATTGTACATGTCACCCCCTGCTGTTGAGCCGGTCTCGACGGCGTTTTCCCCCCATCCGCCGCGCCCCAACACGCGGCGTCATATCGGCCCGGAGGCCCCCACGTGCGAACCTTCCGGATACCGTTCGCGTCCCCCGCGCGAACGTGGAGTCTGCTGCTGTCCTTCTGCCTGACCCTGGGCTTCCTTGCCGCCTTCGTGCCGGGCGCCCGGGCGGCCACCCCCACCGATCCCACCGGTGAGCGGCCCGCGAAGGCGTCGAAGTCGGCGCCGCGCAGCACCGAGGCGGCCGAGCGCCGCAAGGACTCCGACCGTGACGTGCGGTCGGACGCCAGCAAGCGGCCGCCGCTCGCCGTCAACGGCGAGCCGGAGCAGGCCAAGTCGCTCGCGGCGGCGGCCAGTTGCAACGTCTCCGACTTCACCGGGAAGACCGGCGGCGCGCTGGTCGCCCAGATCAAGTCCGCCACCGTGGACTGCGTCAACTCGCTGTTCCTGCTCAAGGGCAACGACGCGAAGCTGGCGTTCAACGAGGCGCAGATGGTGAGCGCGGCCAACGCGCTGCGCGAGGTCTCCGCCAACTACCCGGGTGACGACTCCACTTCGGCCACCCAGATCGTGCTGTACCTGCGGGCCGGGTACTACGTGCAGTGGTACAACCCGGACGTGGTCGGCCCGTACGGCGCCAACCTGAAGTCCGCGATCGAGGGCGGCCTGGACGCCTTCTTCGCCGCCCCGCACTCGCAGGACGTGACCGACGCCAACGGCACCACGCTGCGCGAGGCCGTCACCCTGATCGACAGCGCGGCCGAGAACGCCCGCTACCTGTCGGTGGTGAAGCGGCTGCTGAACGGCTACAACAGCAGCTACGACTCGTCCTGGTACATGGTCGACGCCGTCAACAACGTGTACACGGTGCTCTGGCGCGGCCACCAGAACAGCGACTTCCTGCCCGCCGTCCAGGCCGACCCGAGCGTGCTGGACACCCTCCAGTCGTTCGCCACCCGCAACAACGCCCTGCTCGGCGGGACCAACGACTTCCTGGTCTCCAACGCGGGCCGCGAACTCGGCCGGTTCCTCCAGTACCCGGCGATGCAGGCGAAGGTCCGGCCGCTGGTGAAGAGCCTGCTGGACCAGAGCGCGATCACCGGGCGGACCGCCTCGCTGTGGGTGGGCCTGGCCGAGATGACCGACAGCTACGACAAGGCGAACTGCGCCTACTACGGCACCTGTGACCTGCCGAACCGGGTGAAGGCGGCCGTGCTGACCGTCAACTACACGTGCAGCCCCAGCATCCGGATCGTCGCCCAGGCGCTGACGGCCGACCAGCTGAACACCGCCTGCACCAGCCTGAAGGGCCAGGACGCGTACTTCCACGGCGTGGTCCGGGACAACGGCGCGGTGGCAAACGACAACAACTCCACCATCGAGGTGGTGGTGTTCCACTCCAGCAGCGACTACCGGATGTACGCCGGCATCATCTTCGACATCTCCACCGACAACGGCGGCATGTACCTGGAGGGCGACCCGGCCGTGGCCGGCAACCAGCCGCGCTTCATCGCCCACGAGGCCGAGTGGGTCCGCCCCGCCTTCCAGATCTGGAACCTCAACCACGAGTACACCCACTACCTCGACGGCCGGTTCGACATGTACGGCGACTACAAGGCCGGCCAGACCACGCCGACCGTGTGGTGGGTCGAGGGCCTCGCCGAGTACATCTCCTACGCCTACCGGGGCGTCGAGTACACCGGCGCGATCACCCAGGCCGGGCAGCACACCTACGCGCTGTCCACCCTGTTCGACACCACCTACGACAACGCCGACCAGACCAGGGTCTACAACTGGGGCTACCTGGCGGTCCGTTACATGCTCCAGTCGCACCGCAGCGACATGGACGCGGTGCTCGCCAAGTACCGCGCCGGCGACTGGAACGGCGCCCGGACGATCCTGAAGTCCACCATCGGCACCCGGTACGACGCCGACTTCAACAGCTGGCTGACGGCCTGCAACGCCGGGAACTGCGGCCCCACCGTGCCGACCACCCCCGAGTGCACCGGCTCCGACACCCGGCAGCTCGACAAGAACTGCCGCCGCTCGAACGTCGCCGCCACCGTCAACAACTACGCGTACTTCTACCTGTGGGTGCCGGCCGGCACCACCAGCCTGACCGTCACCGTCTCCGGCGGCACCGGCAACGCCGACCTGTACTACAACGGCAGCAACTGGGCCACCACCGGCTCGTACAACGCCAAGTCCACCGGCAGCGGCAACAGTGAGACGCTGACCATCGCCAACCCGCCCGCCGGGTACAACTACGTCAGCCTGTACGCCCAGCAGGGCTTCAGCGGGGCGTCCGTCAGCACCTCGTACTGACCCGCCCGCCCGAGCGGCCCGGCCCACCCACTGGTGGGCCGGGCCCCGGTGCGTTCCCGGATGGGAGATCATGGAGGGTCCAGCACCCCGCACCGAGGAGCCCACCCGTGGCCGAGATCGTCCTGTTCCACTCCGCGTACGGCCTGCGCCCCGCCGTGCACCGGGCCGCCGACCGGCTGCGCGACGCCGGGCACACCGTGCACACCCCCGACCTGTACCAGGGCCGCACCTTCGACGAGGTGGAGGAGGCCATGGCGTACCGCGACGAGGTCGGCAACGACGAGCTGCTGCGCCGCGCCGTGACCGCCGTCGCCCCGCTGCTGCCCGCGAAGCACGGCCTGGTGTACGCCGGCTTCTCGCTCGGCGGGTCGCTGGCGCAGAACCTGGCCCTGGCCGACGAGCAGGCCCGCGGGCTGCTGCTCCTGCACGGCACCTCCGACCTGCGGGAGGACGCCGCCACCGGCATCGCCGTGCAGCTGCACGTGGCCGAGCCGGACGCGTACGAGTCCGAGGACTGGCTGAACACCTGGTACCTGCAGATGACCCGGGCCGGCGCCGACGTCGAGGTGCACCGCTACCGGGGCGCCGGGCACCTGTACACCGACGCCGACCTGCCGGACTACGACGCCGAGGCGGACGAGCGGACCTGGGCGGCCGCGCTGGCGTTCCTGGCGGAGCTGGACGAGCAGGAGTAGGAGCGGGGCGTCAGGACGCGAACGTCACCGTCCGGCAGCGCCCGCGGGCAGTCCAGCAGATCAGGTGCGGGCCCGGCCGCCGGAGAGCCCCGCCGCCCACGCAGCTCGGGCCGACGGCGGGCACTCCGACAACGCGCCCGGACAAGCGCCCGGACCGCTCAGGCGGGCGGCTGCGCGGGCGGAGCGGGCGGCTGGGTCGGCGGCTGGGCGGGCGGCGGCGGGGGAAAGACGGACGCGGCGCCGGGGGCGCCCGGGGGCGGCTGCGGGGGCCGGTACCCCGTGGGAGCGGCGGGCGGCGGGGGAGCACCCCAGGTGCCCGGGGCCGGGTCGGTGGCAGCGGGCGCCGGGACGGGCGGGGCCGGGTACGGCGGGGTCGGGTAAGGGGGCAGGGCCGGAGCCGACTGCTCACGGCCGGCGGCCGCGATCAGCACGACGGCCAGGGCGAGCAGGACGTCCGCCACATAGGTGGCGGTGAGCAGCATCGGGACGGCGTCCTGGTGCAGGACGCCCTCGCCGTTGTTGACGAACGCCGCGATCAGCGTGGTCGCCGAGCCGTAGGCGTTGACCGCGAGGACGGCGACCGCGCCCGCCCGGGCCCACGGGCGGCGGTTGAACGCGCCGAAGGCCAGCACCAGTGAGGTGAGCACCAGCGCCGTGTCGTAGCCGGTGAAGGCGGCCGGGGCGGGCACGTAGTAGCGGGGGTCGACCGGCACCCCGAGGGCGATCGGCAGATAGTTCAGGCCGCTGTGACTGAGGTCGTAGCCGAGGATCGCGAGCTCCACGGCGATCTGCACCAGCAGCAGGACGCCGACTCCGGGCAGTCCCCGGCCCCCCGGCCGGGGTGTCGGCAGCGGTGGTTGGACGAAGGCCATGGCGGGTCCCCTCCCGTAACCGTGTGGTGGTCGGAGGTTAGCGCTTCCACGTCCGGAGGGGGACTAGACTCGGGGACGCGATCCCGGAAGCCGTGGTCCGAGCCCAGGTGGTGGCTCGGGCCTTACGTGTTTCAGCCCCCCTCAGGACCCCGGAGGCCCCGCCTTGAGCGACCAGCCGTACGCGCACCTGCACGTCCACACCGAGTACTCGATGCTGGACGGCGCCGCCCGGCTGAAGCAGCTCTTCAAGGAGGTCGAGCGGCTGGGCCAGACCCACGTCGCGATGACCGACCACGGAAACATGTACGGCGCCGCCGAGTTCCACAAGCAGGCCACCGCCGCCGGCATCACCCCGGTGATCGGCATCGAGGCGTACGTCGCGCCGGAGTCCCGCTCCAACACCAAGCGCATCCTGTGGGGCCAGCCGCACCAGAAGAAGGACGACGTCTCGGCGTCCGGTGCCTACACCCACAAGACCATCTGGGCCCGCAACAAGGAGGGCCTGCACAACCTCTTCAAGCTGACCTCCCGCTCCTACGCGGAGGGCTGGCTGGTCAAGTGGCCCCGGATGGACCAGGAGATCATCGCCGAGCACGCGGCCGGCCTGATGGCCACCACCGGCTGCCCGTCCGGCGTGGTGCAGACCCGGCTGCGGCTCGGCCAGTTCGACGAGGCGCTCAAGTCGGCCGCCGAGTACCAGGAAATCTTCGGCAAGGAGAACTACTTCCTGGAGCTGATGGACCACGGCCTCGACATCGAGAAGCGGGTCCGCGACGGCCTCCTGGAGATCTCCAGGAAGCTGAACATCCCGCCGGTGGTCACCAACGACTCGCACTACACCACCGAGGCCGACGCGGGCGCCCACGACCTGCTGCTGTGCGTGCAGACCGGCAAGAACCTCTCCGACCCGGACCGCTTCCGCTTCGACGGCACCGGCTACTACATCAAGTCCGCCGCCGAGATGTACGCCCTCGACTCCTCCGACATCTGGCAGGAGGGCTGCCGCAACAGCCAGCTGCTGGTGGCCTCCCGGGTCGACACCGAGGGCATGTTCAAGTTCAAGAACCTGATGCCGCGGTTCCCGATCCCGGAGGGCTTCGAGTCCGAGGCGGACTTCTTCAAGTCCAAGGTCTGGGAGGGCATGGACTGGCGCTTCCCGGGCGGCTACGACGAGGAGCACAAGAAGCTCGCCGAGTACGAGATGGACACCATCATCCAGATGGGGTTCCCGGCGTACTTCCTCGTGGTCGCCGACTTCATCATGTGGGCCAAGAGCCAGGGCATCGCGGTGGGTCCGGGCCGTGGTTCGGCGGCGGGTTCGCTGGTCGCCTACGCGATGGGCATCACCGACCTCGACCCGATCCCGCACGGCCTGATCTTCGAGCGCTTCCTCAACCCCGAGCGCATCTCCATGCCCGACGTCGACATCGACTTCGACGAGCGCCGGCGCGGCGACGTGATCCGCTACGTGACGGAGAAGTGGGGCTCCGACAAGGTCGCCATGATCGTCACGTACGGCACCATCAAGGCGAAGGCCGCCATCAAGGACTCCTCGCGCGTCCTCGGCTACCCGTACGCGATGGGCGACCGGATCACCAAGGCGATGCCGCCGGACGTCATGGGCAAGGGCATCCCGCTCTCCGGCATCACCGACAGCTCGCACCCCCGCTACGGCGAGGCCGGCGAGATCCGCGGCCTGTACGAGAGCGACCCGGACGTCAAGAAGGTCATCGACACCGCGCGCGGCATCGAGGGCCTGATCCGCCAGCCCGGCGTGCACGCCGCCGGCGTCATCATGTCCGCCGAGCCGCTGACCGACCACATCCCGGTCTGGACCCGGCACACCGACGGCGTCACCATCACGCAGTTCGACTACCCCACCTGCGAGGGCCTCGGCCTTCTCAAGATGGACTTCCTCGGCCTGCGCAACCTGACGATCATGGACGACGCCGTCAAGGCGATCGAGAAGAACAAGGGCATCAAGATCGAGCTGCTCGACCTGCCGCTCGACGACAAGCCCACCTACGAACTGCTCGCCCGCGGCGACACCCTCGGCGTCTTCCAGCTCGACGGCGGCCCGATGCGCTCGCTGCTGCGCCTGATGAAGCCCGACAACTTCGAAGACATCTCCGCCGTCCTCGCGCTGTACCGCCCGGGTCCGATGGGCGTCAACTCGCACACCAACTACGCGCTGCGCAAGAACGGCCAGCAGGAGATCACCCCGATCCACCCGGAGCTGGAGAAGCCCCTGGAGGAGATCCTCAAGCCGACCTACGGCCTGATCGTCTACCAGGAGCAGGTGCAGAAGGCCGCGCAGATCCTGGCCGGCTACTCGCTCGGCCAGGCCGACCTGCTGCGCCGCGCGATGGGCAAGAAGAAGAAGGAGATCCTGGAGGCCGAGTTCGTGCCCTTCCAGAAGGGCTGCCGCGAACACGGCTACTCGGACGCCGCGATCCAGGCCGTGTGGGACGTCCTGGTCCCGTTCTCCGGCTACGCCTTCAACAAAGCCCACACCGCCGGCTACGGGCTGGTCTCCTACTGGACCGCCTACCTCAAGGCCAACTACCCGGCCGAGTACATGTCCGGCCTGCTCACCTCGGTCAAGGACGACAAGGACAAGTCCGCGGTCTACCTCAACGAGTGCCGCAAGATGGGCATCCAGGTGCTCCCGCCGGACGTCAACGAGTCCGACGCCGACTTCACCCCGCACGGCAGCGACACCGTCCGGTTCGGCCTGACCGCCATCCGCAATGTCGGCGGCCCGGTGGTGGAGTCGATGATCCGCACCCGGAAGGCCAAGGGGAAGTACACCTCCTTCCCGGACTTCCTGGACAAGGTCGAGGCGGTGGTCTGCAACAAGCGCACCGTGGAATCGCTGATCAAGGCCGGCTCCTTCGACTCGCTCGGGCACACCCGCAAGGGCCTGACCGCCCAGTTCGAGCCGATGATCGACAACGTGGTCTCGATCAAGCGCAAGGAGGCCGAGGGCCAGTTCGACCTGTTCGGCGGCGACAGCGTCTCCGACGAGCCGAGCTTCGGCCTGGACGTGGTGTTCTCCGAGGAGGAGTGGGAGAAGTCCTTCCTGCTCACCCAGGAGCGCGAGATGCTCGGCCTGTACGTCTCCTCGCACCCGCTGCACGGCATCGAGCACGTGCTCGCCGACAAGGCCGACTGCGCGGTCGCCGACCTCGCCGAACGACCCGACGGCACCATCGTCACCATCGGCGGCATCATCTCCGGCCTCCAGCGCAAGATGACCAAGCAGGGCAACGCCTGGGCGATCGCCACCGTCGAGGACCTGGCCGGCTCCATCGACTGCATGTTCTTCCCCGCCAGCTACCAGCTGGTCTCCTCCCAACTCGTCGAGGACGCCGTGGTGTTCGTCCGCGGCAAGCTCGACAAGCGGGAGGACGTGCCCAGGCTGATGGGCATGGAACTCTCCGTGCCCGACCTGTCCAACGTCGGCGCCCAGCTGCCGATCGTGATCACCGTGCCGGAGAACAAGCTCACCCCGCCGATCGTGGCCCGGCTCGGCGAGGTGCTGGGCAGCCACCGCGGCTCCACCGAGGTCCACGTCCACCTGCGCGGCCGGACCAGGACCGTGGTGCTGCGCCTCGACCGGCACCGGGTGAAGTCCGACCCGGCGCTGTTCGGCGACCTCAAGCAGCTGCTCGGGCCGAGCTGCCTGGCCAGCTGACGCGTCCCGTCACAACGGAAGGCCCCCCGCGTTCGTGCGGGGGGCCTTCCGGCGTGTGGCGGAGGATCAACCCTCCTTGACCACCACGGTCTTGGCGGCCTTGTCGTGGAAGGTCTGCTGGAACGGCTTGTCCCACAGCTGCGAGAGGCCGTTGACCAGGCCGAGCAGCCCGCCGATGAACGGGACGATGAACGGACCGCCCCAGACGCCGGCCCGGGTCCACAGCTCGTTGTCGGTCGGACGGCCGCCGTGGGCCAAGCTGACCACCCGGAGCTTCATGACCTTCTTGCCGACGGTCTGGCCGTGCTGGCTGAGCATCAACGCCGCGTCGTAGGCGGCGTAGGCCAGGGCGATCACCAAGGAGGCGAGGACGAAGGGCATGATCGAGACGACGATGTAGACCGGGATCAGCAGGATCGCCCAGTCGATCAGGCGGGCCACGAAACGGTCGGCGAACGTCGCCAGCGTCCGGACGCCCGGGGTCGGCGGCATGCCGGGCGGCGGGGTCTGGCCGAGCCAGGCCGGCCACTGGGCCTGCGGGGCGCCGTACCCCGGCTGCTGGCCGTAGCCGGGCTGGGCGCCGTACCCGGGCTGCTCGCCGTAGCCCGGCGGCGGGGGAGGCGGCGGCGGGGTGCCGTAGCCGCCGGTCGCCGGAGGCGGCTGCTGGCCGTACGGGTTCTGGCCGTACGGGTCCTGCGGCCCGTAGCCAGGAGGAGTGTTGCTGCTCATGCGTCCGACTCCAGGTCAACTGTTGGGAGTTGCTGGAGCCGTTGTACCCGGTTGAGGGCAAGCTGTGTATGACGATCGGACAATCGTTACTCAGTGCCAGCCGTAACGATGCCTCAACGAGTCGACCACCAGCTGGAAACGGGCCCGGTCAAGGGCACAGGCCTCGCGCCGCATCCCCCCGTCGTGCACCCGGAACACCCGGTCCAGGGCCACCCAGGAGTCCCGGCCGCTGCGGTCCCACGGGCCGGCGCCGAGCGGCACCCAGTCCGGGTCCTGGTCGTGACCCTTGCTGGACAGCATCACCGTCAGCAGCGTGCCGGCCCGCTCCCGGGCCACCACCAGCACCGGCCGGTCCTTGCCGCGCCCGTCGTTCTCCTCGAACGGCACCCAGGTCCAGACGATCTCGCCCGGATCCGGGTCCCCGTCGGGGTCGGGCGCGTACGCGGTGTGCACCGACCCGATCCGCTCGGCCGCGATCTCCACCGTCGCCTCGGCCCCGAACCGGCCGGGCTGCTCCGTCTGCTCGTTCACCTCATGCATGGCGGAAGGCTATCGACCGCCCGGGGCGTCCGGCAGGTGGGCGTCGTAGAGGCGTTGCAGCAGCCGGTTCAGCCGGGCCCGGTCGGCGGCGGGCAGGGCGGCCAGGAAGCGGTCCTGCTCGGCGGCGGCCGCGGCGGCGAGGCCGTCCACCAGCGCGCGCCCCTCGGCGGTCAGCGCGACCACCCGGCGGCGGCCGTCGGTGTCGTGCGGCCGGCGCTCCAGGAGGCGGCGGTCGGTCAGGCCGTCGAGCACCGACACCAGGTTGCGGGCGTCCACCGCCACCAGCCCGGCCAGCCGGCCCTGGCCGACCGGGCCGTGCTGCCCGAGCGCGACCAGGACGCCGTACTGGGCCTGGGTCAGCCGGTGCTCGCCGAGAAAGGCCGTCCAGGAGCGGGTGGCGAGCGAGCCGAGCCGGGCCAGCAGGAAGCCGGTGCCGCGCTCGTAGCCCGGGCGGTCGTCGTTCATGCGGCCCAGCCTAGACGACCAGGGATCGACATGATCCATGTCTTTTGATAGACATGGATCATGTCGATCGAACTGAGGCGCCGTCAGCTGCCCGTTGGTGAACTCTCCCTGCACGTCGTGGAATCCGGCGACCCCGAAGGGGAGCCCTTCCTGCTGCTGCACGGCTGGCCCGAGTCCTCCCGCACCTGGCAGGGCGTGATGGCCGCGGCCGGTGAGGAGGCCCGCCTGCTGGCCGTGGACCTGCCCGGCATCGGCCGCTCCACCGGCGGCGTCGGCGGCTCCAAGCGGCGGATCGCCGCCGCCGTGCACTCCCTGATCGGCCAACTCGGCCTCACCGGCACCACCTTGGTCGGCCACGACGCCGGCGGCATGGCCGCCTACGCCTACCTGCGGACCTTCGACGCCGTCGACCGGGTGGTGGTGATGAACACCGTGCTGCCCGGCGTCGCCCCCTGGGAGCAGGTGCTGCGCAACCCGCACATCTGGCACTTCGGCCTGCACGCCGTCCCCGGCCTGCCCGAGACGCTGGTGGACGGCCGGCAGGAGGCCTACTTCGCGTACTTCTACCAGGTGCTGTCCGCCGACCCCGAGCGGATCACTCCCGCGTCGCGCGCCGAACAGGCCGCCGCCTACCGCGAACCCGACCGGCTCACCGCCGGGTTCGACCTCTACCGGGCGCTCGCCCAGGACGCCCGCGACAACGCCGAGTCCGCCGCCGCCGGGCCGGTCGACACCCCGCTGCTCTACCTGCGCGGCACCCGCGAACCCGTGGACCTCGACGCCTACGCCGCAGGCCTGCGGGACGCCGGGGTGCGGGCGCTCAGCACCGGGCTGGTGGACGGCGGCGGGCACTTCATGCAGGAGGAGCGGCCCGCCGAGGTCTGGCGGCTGATCCGCGAGTTCGCGGGCTGAACGGCCGTCAGGCGGCCCGCAGTTCGGCCGGGACCGCCGCGTGCAGGGCCGCCGCGAAGGCGGCCACCGCGGGGTGGGCGGCGGCGCCCGCGCGGAAGGCGGTGCGGGTGCGGCGGTAGATCGGCAGGCGGGTCAGGGCGACGTTCACAGGGCAGTGGCCGGTGCCCAGGTGCGGAACCAGTGCCACGCCCTGGCCGGCCGCCACCAGCGCCAGCTGGGCCGCGAAGTCGTCCACCCGGTGCCGGACCCGGGGGCTGAACCCGGCGGCCTGGCAGGCGCGTTGGGTGAGTTCGTGGCAGCGGGTGCCGGGCGGGGCGGTGATCCACGGGCTGCCCTGGTGGTCGGCGAGGGTGCCCGCGCTGCGGGCTGCCAGGTACATCGGCTCGGCGAACACGGGGCCGGTCAGCGCGATGCCCTCCTCCGGCTCGTCCGGCACCAGGTCGTACTCGTGCACCAGCGCCAGGTCCAGCTCGCCCGCGCGCAGCGCCGCCGCCACCGCGGCCGGGTCCACCTCGCTCACCATGGCCTCCAACTCCGGGTGCCGGGAGGCCAGTTCGGCCAGCGCGGCCGGAACCAGGGCGCGCACGGCGGACGGGTAGGCGCCGATCCGCAGCGGGCCGGCCAGGCCGCGGCGGGCGTGGGCCAGCTCGGCGTCGGCCCGCTCCAGCAGCTCCAGCACCGCCTCGGTGTGCCGCACCAGGTTCCGCCCGGCCGGGGTCAGCGCCACCCGCCGACCGGTCCGCTCCAGCAGTGGCACCCCGGCCTCCCGCTCCAGCACCGACAGCTGCTGGGACACCGCCGAAGGACTGAACGCCAGGGCGTCCGCCACCGCCGCGATCGTCCCCAGGTGGGCCAGTTCGCGCAGCAGCCGCAGTCGTCGCACATCGAGCACCGGCTCAGCTTACGAGAAGCATCGGAAATGTGAACTGGACCCGCACGGTCGGCGCCCGGCACGCTTCCCCCATGGAACTCCACGGCATTCACGTCCCGCTGGTCACTCCGTTCACCGCCGACGGCGCCCTCGCCCTCGACGCGCTGGAGCAGCTGGCCCGCGACAGCCTGGACGCCGGCGCCGCCGGACTGGTCGCCCTCGGCACCACCGGCGAACCCGGCTCCCTCACCGACGCCGAACAGGACGCGGTGGTCGAGCTCTGTCGGCGCGTCACCACCGAGTACGGGGCCGTGCTGACGGTCGGCGCCGGGCACGGCGGCACCGCGCGGACGGCCGAGGCGCTGGGCCGCCTCGACGGGCGGGCGGACGCGGCACTGGTCGCCGTCCCGGCGTTCGTCCGGCCCGGCGAGGCCGGGGTGCTCGCGCACTTCCGGGAGCTGGCCGCCACCAGCCCGGTGCCGCTGGTGATCTACCACATCCCGTACCGCACCGGGCAGCCGCTGGGCGCCGCCACCTTGCTGGAGCTGCTGGCCCTGCCGCAGGTCGCGGGCCTCAAGTACGCCCCCGGCGGGATCGACGAGCAGGCCGTGGCGCTGCTGGCCGCCGGCCCGCGCGGGGTGCTGGTGGGCGACGACCTGTTCCTGTCCCCGCTGCTGGCACTCGGCGCCGACGGCGGCATCCTGGCCTCCGCGCACCTGGAGACCGCCCGCTTCGTCGCCCTGCACCGGGCCTGGGCCGACGGCGACGTGCCGCTGGCCCGCCGGCTCGGCGCGGAACTGGCCGGGGTGTCCAGGGCCGCGTTCGCCGGGCCCAACCCGACCGCGCTCAAGGCCCTGCTGCACCGCGCCGGGCGGATCCCCACCCCGGCGGTGCGGCTGCCGCTGCTCGCGCACGGCTGATTTCCGCGCAGGATTTCCGGCCCGCGGGCGCCCCGACGAAAGGGATTGCCGCGCCGGACGGCAGGCGTTCACGCCTTGGGACGCCCCCGCGCACACCAGCTCTGACAAGGCATGATGGCTTTGCACAACGTAGGAGGAGGAGACGGATGAAGGTCGGCATCGTAGGAGCCACCGGTCAGGTCGGCGGCGTGGTCCGCGAGATCCTGGCGGAGCGCAGCTTCCCGATCGAGCAGCTGCGGCTGTTCGCCTCGGCCCGCTCGGCGGGGCGCACCCTGCCCTGGAAGGACACCGAAGTCACCGTCGAGGACGCCGCCACGGCCGACTACCGCGGCCTCGACATCGTGATCTTCTCCGCCGGCGGCGCCACCTCCAAGGCCCTCGCCCCGAAGGTCGCCGAGGCCGGAGCCGTCGTCATCGACAACTCCTCCGCCTGGCGCCGCGACCCCGAGGTCCCGCTGGTCGTCGCCGAGGTCAACCCCGAGGCGATCGCCGAGCGCCCCAAGGGCATCATCGCCAACCCGAACTGCACCACCATGGCCGCGATGCCCGTGCTGCGGCCGCTGCACGGCGAGTCCGAGCTGGTCTCGCTGGTGGTCTCCACCTACCAGGCGGTCTCCGGCTCCGGCCTGGCCGGCGTCTCCGAGCTGCACGAGCAGGCCCGCAAGGTGGTCGAGGACGCGACCGCGCTGGTGCACGACGGCGCCGCCGTCGAGTTCCCCGCCCCGGGCGTCTACAAGCGGCCGATCGCGTTCAACGTGCTGCCGTTCGCCGGCGGGCTGGTGGACGACGGCAGCAACGAGACCGACGAGGAGCAGAAGCTCCGCCACGAGAGCCGCAAGATCCTCGGCATCCCCGGGCTGAAGGTCTCCGGCACCTGCGTGCGCGTCCCGGTCTTCACCGGCCACTCGCTCCAGGTCAACGCCCGCTTCGCCCGCCCGCTCAGCCCCGAGCGCGCCACCGAACTGCTGGCCGACGCCCCCGGCGTCGTCCTCACCGACATCCCCACCCCGCTGCAGGCTGCCGGCCAGGACCCGAGCTACGTCGGCCGGATCCGGGTGGACGAGACCGTCGACAACGGCCTGTCGCTGTTCCTGTCCAACGACAACCTGCGCAAGGGCGCCGCGCTCAACGCGGTGCAGATCGCCGAACTGGTCGCCGCCGAACTGCGCGGCTGACGCAGACCTGCCGTCAGGGGCGCCGGGGAACCTCCCCGGCGCCCCTGACGCGTTCACCGGCCGGGGCCGACGCGTTCACTGGCCGGGGTTGGCCGGCTCCGGGTCGACGGTGATCGCCAGCTCCGCCGAGGTCGCCGAGCCCGTCCACTTGTCGCCCGGGGTGAACCACTGGTACGTGCCCGGCCGGAGAGCCGGGACCTGGACGGACACCTGGCCCTCGGCGTTCGTGTTGGCCGCCGTCAGCGTGCTCCAGGTGTCCGAGCCGGTCGGGCGGAACTGCAGGTACACCGTCGTCCCGCTCTGCGGGATGTAGCCGTTCTCGTCCCACATGGTGCGCTGGAGCCGCGCCTGCACCTGGATGCTCTGGCCGAAGGCCGCCGTGGCCGGGGCGGACGCCTGGTCGATCCGTGCCGTCCGCTTCAGCGAGAAGCCGCCCGCCGACTTCGACACGTAGCGGTCGCCGTCGTTGGCCTGGATCCGCAGGTCCACGAACCAGGTGCCGGCCTGGTCGTCGAACAGCACCCGGGAGGTCGCCGAGGCCGTCACCTCGCCCGTGCAGCGGCTCACCGTGCCGGTGGCGTCCAGCGGGACGCAGCTCATCGGGCCGACCTTGAGGGTCGCGTAGTTCGGGCCCCACACGCCGATCGGATCGACCGCGCGGATACCGGAACGGTCCGTCGCCGTCACCTCCACCGGGAAGGTCCGGGTCTCGGTCGGGCCCAGCTCGATCGTGCGGCCGCCGTTGACCACCACCGAGACCAGCGCGGTGTCCCCCTGGGAGGTCTCCGGAACGGTCGAGGGCACCAGAACAATGGCGACCGCGCCGATCGCCGCCACTGCGCACATTGCCACCGCACTCTTCCGCACGGTGTCCCAGTATCCAGGCTCGCGAGCCGAACCGTTCGACGCGGTTCACGGAGCGAACGAGGGGTAAAGGTGTGCGCAACGGTGGGCCGGACCGCCGGGCGGCCTCCCCACCGCCGCGGCGCCGGGCCGAGGAGGAGGTGCCGGATGGACCGCTGCGTCGTCCTGGTGGACGCGGGCTACCTGCTGGGCGCCGCCGCCAGCCTGCTCGCCGGAGAACCCGGCCGGTCACGGATCGCCGTCGACCATCACGTGCTGATCGCCGCGCTGCGCGAACGTGCCGAGGAGGAGACCGGGCTGCCCCTGCTGCGGATCTACTGGTTCGACGCCGCCATCGACCGCAGACCCGTGCCCGAACACCGCCGCCTCAGAGTGCTGCCCCGGGTCACCGTCCGGCTCGGCGCGCTCACCCGGGCCGAGGGCCGCTGGGTGCAGAAGGGCGTGGACGCCGCGATGCACGCCGAACTCAGCGAACTCGCCCGCAACCACGCCTGCGCCGACGTGGTGCTGGTCACCGGGGACGGCGACCTGCTGCCCGGCGTCGCCTCCGCCAAGGAACACGGCGTGGCCGTCCACCTGTGGGCGCTGGAGGCCGCCGACGGCGACTTCAACCAGTCCGAGGAACTCGTCGGCGAGGCCGACGAACGCCGGGTGCTCGACCGTGCCTGGATCGAACGCTGGGCCCGCCCCCGGGAGAGCACCCCCGAACCCGTCACCCCCGTCGTCGCACCCGTCGCCGTGCTGCCCACCCCGCCCCGCCCCCGCGCCACCGCCCCCGCCGCAGCGGCCCCCAGTGGGCGGACAGCCCCGTTACGCGTCATCCCGACCCCCAAGGACCTGGCAGGCCGCACCCCCGTCCCCGTCCCCGCTGCCGTGCCGTCGGCCGCCGCGCTCGGCGGGCCGGTGCTGCGCTGGTCCTCCGACCGGGGCTGGCTGGAGCGCACCGACACCCCCAGCGCCGCCGACGCACTGCCCACCCTGGACCGCCTCACCACCGCCGCCCAGCGCTGGGCCGACCGCGAGGAGGACATCACCAGCGTCGGCGGCGACCCGCAGGAGGTCGGCCAGGTCTTCGCCCGCCGCTGGCTCGACCGCCTCGCCCCCACCGACCGCCCCGCCCTGCTGTGGACCGAGCACCCGCGCATCCCGCACCGCCTCGACGGCGAACTGCTGCGCTACGCCGCCCGGTTCGGCCTGCTCGCGCACAAGGAGGACCAGATCGACGAGCAGGACCGGTACGCCATCCGGGAGGGCTTCTGGAAGGAACTGGCCGCCCGCGTCCCCGACACCCGGCGCCCGGCGGAGGCCCTGGAGGACAACTGACCGCCGCCGGCGACCCGACCCGCGTGCCCGGAACGTCCCCCGCGGCGCGTAAAGTCTTCCGTCGTGAGCAAGGCACCTCAGGGCTGCTGCACCGTCAGCGGCCTGGTCAAGACCTATCGGGCGGGCGGCACCGAGGTCCGGGCCAACGACGGCATCGACCTCGCCGTCGGGCGCGGCGAGATCTTCGGGCTGCTCGGCCCCAACGGCGCCGGCAAGTCCACCCTGGTCCGCCAGCTCACCGGCCTGCTCCGCCCCGACGCCGGCACCATCGAGCTGCTCGGCCACGACATCGTCCGCCACCCCGAACGGGCCGCCCGGCTGCTCGGCTACCTCGGCCAGGAATCCACCGCCCTCGACGAGCTCACCGTCGCCCTCGCCGCCGAGACCACCGGCCGACTGCGCGGCCTGTCCCGCGCCGCCGCCCGCGCCGAGACCGCCGACGTGATCACCGAACTCGGTCTCGAACCGCTCGCCCACCGTCCGCTCGCCAAACTCTCCGGCGGCCAGCGCCGCCTCGCCTGCTTCGCCGCCACCCTGGTCGGCGAACGCCCGCTGCTGGTCCTGGACGAGCCCACCACCGGCATGGACCCGGTCGCCCGCCGCGCCGTGTGGAGCGCCGTCGATCGCCGCCGCGCCGAGCGCGGCACCACCGTGCTGCTGGTCACCCACAACGTCATCGAGGCCGAGACCGTGCTCGACCGGGTCGCCGTGATCGACGGCGGCAAGGTCATCGCCTGCGACACCCCCGGCGGCCTCAAGGCCCTGGTGGACGGCAACGTCCGGCTCGACCTGGTGTGGCGGCACGACGCCCCGATGGGCGTCCCCGCCGTTGCCGCGCTCGCCGAACGCGCCGAGCGCACCGGCCGCCGCTGGACCCTGCGCACCACCCCCGACGAGGCCCGCGAACTGGTCGCAGCCGTCACCACCGGCCCCGCCTTCGCCGCGCTCGACGACTTCACCCTCGCCACCCCCACCCTGGAGGACGCCTACCTCCGACTCGGCGGCCGGCACGAAGGACTCACCCGATGACCCTGCTCGATGCGCCCGCCGCCACCGGCACCGGGCAGGCCGCCCCGCTGGCCCCCGCCGCCCGGCTGCTGCCCGCCCTGGCCGCCGTCTACCGTGCCCAGCTGGCCCGCGCCAAGGTCGCCCGGATCCCGCTGCTGTTCGTCGCCACCTTCCAGTCCATCGGCATCCTGGTGATGATGCGCGGCGTGGTGGACCCCGGCGACAACCCCTCCGCGCACGCCGTGGTGGCCGGCTCCGCCGTCCTGGTCGTCGCATTCGTGGCGCTCAACCTGCTCGCCCAGTACTTCGGGAAGCTCCGCCACACCGGCGGCCTCGACCACTACGCCACCCTGCCCGTCCCGCCCGCCTCCGTGGTGCTCGGCACCGCCGCCGCGTACGCCTCCTTCACCGTGCCCGGCGTGTTCGTCACCGCCGCGGCCGGCAGCTGGATGTTCGACCTGCCGATGGGCCGGCTGTGGATCCTGCTCGCCGTCGTCCCGCTGGCCGGTGCCGCGCTCGCCGGACTCGGTGCGGCGCTGGGGCTGCTCGCCCCGCGCCAGGAACTCGCCACCCTCGCCGGACAGCTCGGCATGTCCGCCGCCCTGCTGCTGGGCGTCCTGCCGGCCTCCCGGCTGCCCGTCCCCGTGCAGTGGCTGCGCGACCTGCTGCCCTCCAGCTACGGCGTGGACGCGCTCGCCCTCACCTTCGCCCCGCAACCGGACTGGGCCCGCGTCCTGCTCGACCTCGGCGTCTGCGGCGCCGTCGGCCTCGGCTCGCTGACGCTCGCCACCTGGGCGTACCGGCGGGCCGCCCGCTGAGACCGCTCCCGTGGGGAACGTGCACCGGGTCGTGCGGGAACGTGCACCGGGTCGTGCGGGAACTTGCACCGACCGGAGATCGACAGTGGCGGGGGCGGCCATGAAACGATGGGGCCGTGACCGTACCGAACACACCTGCGGGTAACACGCCGCCCGGGGCGGACCCGTTCGCCCCGCCCCACCCGCACCAGTCGCCCGCCCCCGTCGAGCGGCCGCCGGTCGGCCCCGAATTGCGGATCGGAGCGATCATCGCTGTCGCCGGAGCGGTCCTCGGCGTCGTCCTCGGCCTGCTCTGGCTCTGGCTCGCCCCCCGGGTCGGCTTCGAGGTCCAGGACAACCGCATCCTCTACCGCGACCCCGAAGGCGAAGCCCAGATCGCCGCCGTCGGCGTCTTCTCCCTGCTCGGCCTCGCCCTCGGCGTCGCCACCGCCCTCGGCGCCTTCCTGTGGACCCGCGCCCGCGGCGGCGGCATCGCCGTCGCCGTCGGCCTCACCGCCGGCGGCCTCCTCGGCTCCGTCATCGGCTGGCAGCTCGGCAGCCGCCTCGGCCCCACCACCGATCTGCGCGCGCACGCCCTCGCGGTCGGCAACGGCGGCACGTTCGACGGGCCGCTGGAGCTCACGGCGCACGGCGCGCTGCTGGTGTGGCCGATGACGGCAACGATTGTGCTGCTCGCACTGTCGGCGACGTTCGGCAAGCGGGAGCCGGACCGGCCGCCTTATTGGGCGCAGCAGTAGGAATCGAACGCAGGCGGGCGCGAACCCGGGGGCGCGGGGAACTGCGCGACAAGCGCACACCGGTCCGTAAGGTCGCGATCAATGGCAAGTCATTGCCCGCGTCGCGATCTTGCGGTTGGGGTCTTCCGCTTCGCGCAGTTCCCCGCGCCCCTGGTTGTGCTCTCCTCACCCCTTCCCGATCGCCCACGTCTTCGCGTTCGTGAGCCGGATCAGGTCCGCCGGGGCGAGTTCGATTTCCATGCCGCGTTTGCCGGCGGAGACGTAGATCGTGGGGTGGCTCAGGGCGGTGGTGTCGATGACGGTGCGGAGCTTCTTGCGTTGGCCGAGGGGGGAGATGCCGCCGAGGACGTAGCCGGTGGAGCGTTCGGCGGCGGTGGGGTCGGCCATGGTGGCGCGTTTGGTGCCGAGCGCGGTGGCGAGGGCCTTGAGGTCGAGTTGGCCGGAGACGGGGACGACGGCGACGGCCAGGGTGCCGTCGGTCTCGGCGAGGAGGGTTTTGAAGACCCGCCCGGGCGGGACGCCCATCGCCTCGGCCGCCTCCGCTCCGAAGGAGCTTGCGGCGGGGTCGTGGGCGTATTCGTGAACGGTGAACGGGACCGCGGCGGTGTCGAGGGCGACGGTCGCGGGGGTGCCGCCGGCGGTCTTCTTCTTGGACATGGGCGGGGGAGTCCTCAGTTCGGGCTGAACGCCTGGCGGGTGAGGTCGGTGGCGGGCAGGGACGGGAGTTTGGCGATCACCGCGCTCTCCTGGCGGAGCAGTTCGAGCTCGCGGGTGAGGCGCTGCGCGGTGTCGGGGCAGGCGAGGAGTTCCTGCTTGACGGCCACCGGCAGGGTGGTCGCGGCGGCGACCAGGTAGGAGAGCACCTGCGGGTCGTCGGGCAGTTCGGGTTCGCCGTTGAGGGTGGCTTCGCGGGCGCCGGCCAGCCGCTTCTGGTAGGTGCGGAAGGCGCGTTCGACGCCGGCGGCGAGTGCGCCGGAGCCCTCGCCGGGCTGTTCGGGCAGTACGGAGACGTCGCCGACCAGGTAGGGGCCGGTGGCGTCGATGGCGCGCAGCCGGAACCGGGTGGTGCCGGTGACGAGGAGTTCGTAGCGGCCCTCGGGCTGGTCCCGGACGGAGGCGACGTCGGCGACGCAGCCGACCGGGTGGAGGGCGTCCAGCGGGTCCTCGCCGGGGGCGCCGATGCCGTCCAACGGGCCTGCGGGCTCGTCGAGTTCGCGGACCGGCGCGATCTCCCGGCCGTCCCTGATGGCGATCACGCCGAAGCGGCGCGGTTCGTCCTCGGGCAGCTTCTGCAGGTCGGCGACCAGGTGTCGGTAGCGCTCCTCGAAGACGTGCAGGGGCAGCACCAGGCCCGGGTAGAGGACCGTGTTGAGGGGGAAGAGCGGGAGCCGATCAGTCACGGCGGACAGCGTAGTTCCCGTGGGGCCGCCGCCGCGCCGCACTTACCGGCTAGCCCCGCTGGAGGAGGCGGGTGACGCCGGCCACGGCGGTGGTGGCGAGGACCCAGCCGGTCAGGACCAGGGCGGTGGCGACCCACTGGCCGGGGTGGTCGGGGTTCCAGCCGGCTTGGCCGAGGTCGATCAGCGGGAGGACCTTGCCGGCCGCGTACAGGGCCGGGTTCCACACCACATGTTCGTCGGATTTGACCGGCTCGGGCGGGTGCTCCTGGAAGTAGATGGTGCCGAGGGCCCAGGCGAGGACCAGCCAGGTGGCGGCCCGGCCGGGGCGGTAGCCGTAGCCGACGGCGGCGTCCTGGAGGTGGCCCCAGAGCCGGCCGGGCAGCGGCAGGGTGCCCCGGCGGCGGCGCTGCTTGGCGAGCAGGACGGTGCGGGCGTCCTCGTCGGCGCCGTCGCGGCGCAGTGCCGCGGCGAGCTGCTCGTAGGCCTCGGGGCGGAACTCGGCGCCGGACTCCAGCCATTCGACGCGGCGTTCCAGCGGGAAGGGCTCGGCGGGGCGGAGCGATTCGTAGCTGAAGCCGGTGAGCGAGATGTGCCGGTCGGTGGGCCAGGCGCCGGGGGAGTCGACCAGGTTGCCGATCCGGGCGCGGTTGAGGCTGACGGTGCCGGTGGGCGGGGTCTCGCAGGTGAAGCGCAGCTCGGGGGTCTGGATCCGGTTGAGGGAGAGTTCCTGGCCGGGGCCGAGGTGGAACTCGGCGGCGGTGATCAGGCAGGCGTTGTCGAAGCGGGCGTCGGAGAGCCGGACCCGGCCCCAGGAGCGGAACGGGGTGTGGCGGGTGGCGCGGTATTCGAGGGCGTCGCCGGACTCGCCGTAGCCGGAGCCGTAGACGGTGCGGGAGCCGGTCCAGGTGGTGTCGTCGGAGCCGGACAGGTACAGGGTGTGGCCGATGCTGATCCGCGGGGCGTTGAGCGCGTTCGGGTTGTTGGGGGCGGAGCGCAGGGCGGCGCCGCGCAGCGAGAGCCGGCCGCCGATCCGGGCCGAGCGCAGGCTGAGTTCGCCGAGCAGGCCGAGGCGTTCGGCCTCGCAGTCCTGGCTGACGGTGATGCCGTCGGCGGAGATCGCGCGGCCGAACGAGTCGGGGCCGACGGCGGACTGGTTGAGCAGCAGGTCGGTGCCGATCCGGGCGTCGGTGAGGCGGATGCCGCCGGGTATGCCGCAGCGGGCGAGGTGCATGTCGCCCTCGGTGGCGAGCCGGGAGGCCTCCAGCCGGGGGAGGACGCAGGAGACCAGCCGCAGGGTGCCGGCGGTGGCCTCGGAGAGCAGCAGTTTGCGGTCGAAGCGGCAGAGCTGGAACTCGACGTAGCAGCCGATGGTGCCGCCGGCCAGGGTGAGGTCGCCAGTGATCCGGGCGCCGGTGAGTTTCAGCGCGGCGACCCGGCCGGGGACGGGTTCGGGCCCGTGCAGCAGCAGCCGGGCGAGCACCTCGGCGCGGACGGTGCGCCCGGGGCCCCACTCCTCGGCGGTGAACGGGTCGTCCGGGCCGAGGCTCTCCTCGTCGGGGCGGACGGCCGCACCGGCGGGGGCGGGCAGCAGGAGATCGGTGGCCCCGCCGACACGCCCGGCGCGCAGGTCGTACACCTCGCCGTGGCGGAAGGCGTCCCACAGGCCGCGTTCGGTGTCCGTCCAGTCGTCCGGTGCCTGTTCCACCGCGCCCCCCGATGATCTTGTAGATGTCTCACCTTTCGTATCACGGACTGAAATGCCCGGCTGCCGGTTTTCGCCACTCCTTACACTTGGCCGTGTGATTTCTCGAATCGACCTCCGCGGCTCCGACCAGGACCCGCGTGACGTGCTGCCCCGTGCCGAGTTCGACGTGGAAGCCGCCCTTGAGAAGGTGCGGCCGATCGCCGAGGACGTACGCCATCGCGGCGTAGCGGCGCTGATCGAGATCACCGAACGCTTCGACGGGGTGCGGCTGACGTCCACCCGCGTCCCGGCCGGGCAGATCGCCGAGGCCCTGGAGCAGCTCGACCCGAAGGTGCGCGCCGCGCTGGAGGAGTCGATCCGCCGGGCCCGCGCCGTGCACGGCGACCAGCGGCGCACCGGCCACACCACGCAGGTGGTGCCGGGCGGCACCGTCACCCAGCGGTGGGTGCCGGTGGACCGGGTCGGCCTGTACGTGCCGGGCGGTCTGGCGGTCTACCCGTCCTCCGTTGTGATGAATGTGGTGCCCGCGCAGGAGGCCGGGGTGCGCGGCATCGCCGTCACCTCGCCGCCGCAGAAGGCGTTCGGCGGTCGGGTGCACCCGACCATCCTGGCGGCGTGCGCGCTGCTCGGCGTGGACGAGGTGTACGCCGTGGGCGGCGCCCAGGCGGTGGCGATGTTCGCGCTCGGCACCGAGGAGTGCGCGCCCGTCAACCTGGTCACCGGCCCCGGCAACATCTACGTGGCGGCCGCCAAGCGGCTGTTCGCCGGCCGGATCGGCATCGATTCGGAGGCCGGCCCGACCGAGATCATGGTGCTCGCGGACGACACGGCGGACGCCGCCGAGGTCGCCGCCGACCTGATCAGCCAGGCCGAGCACGGCCCGACCTCCGGTTCGGTGCTGGTCACCGCCTCGGCGGAGCTCGCCGACGCGGTGGAGGCCGAGCTGAAGACCCAGGTCGCCCGCACCCGGCACTCCGCGCGGGTGGCCGAGGCGCTGGGCGGCCCGCAGTCCGGCATCATCCTGGTCGACGACCTGGACCAGGGCCTGGCCGTGGTCAACGCGTACGCCGCCGAGCACCTGGAGATCCAGACCGCCGACCCGCACGCCGTCTCCGAGCGGGTCCGCAACGCCGGCGCGATCTTCCTCGGCCGCTTCACCCCGGTCTCGCTGGGCGACTACGCGGCCGGCTCCAACCACGTCCTGCCGACCGGCGGCTGCGCCTGCCACTCCTCGGGCCTGTCCGTGCAGACCTTCCTGCGCGGCGTCCAGGTCGTCGAGTACGACCGCGCGGCGCTGGCCGGGATCGCCGCGCACGTGGTCAACCTGTCCGAGGCCGAGGACCTGCCGGGCCACGGAGACGCCGTGAAGGCACGTTTTGTCGGAGACGAACAGAACTGGCACAGCGACTGGAGTGTCCCCACCCCGTGACGAAGATCGACGACCTGCCCGTCCGGGACGAGCTGCGCGGCCAGTCCCCTTACGGCGCACCGCAGTTGGACGTGCCCGTCCAGCTGAACACCAACGAGAACCCGTACCCGCTGCCCGAGCCGCTGGTGGCCCGGATCGCCGAGCGGGTCGCCGACGCCGCCCGGCAGCTCAACCGCTACCCGGACCGGGACGCGGTCGAGCTGCGCACCGGCCTGGCCGCCTACCTGACCGACACCACCGGCCACGCCGTGACGAAGGACCAGGTGTGGGCCGCCAACGGCTCCAACGAGGTGCTCCAGCAGCTGCTGCAGACCTTCGGCGGGCCCGGCCGCACCGCGATCGGCTTCGAGCCCTCGTACTCGATGCACGCCCTGATCGCCCGCGGCACCGGCACCGCCTGGGTCTCCGGCCCGCGCAACGAGGACTTCACCATCGACCTGGACGCGGCCCGCGCGGCGATCGCCGAGCTGCGCCCTGACGTGGTGTTCATCTGCTCGCCGAACAACCCGACCGGTACCGCCGTCGAGGCCGACACCGTGCTCGCGCTGTACGAGGCCGCGCAGGCCGCCAGGCCGAGCATGGTGGTGGTGGACGAGGCGTACGTCGAGTTCTCGCACCGCGCCTCGCTGCTGCCGCTGCTGGCGGGCCGCCCCAACCTGGTGGTCTCGCGCACCATGTCGAAGGCGTTCGGCGCGGCCGGGCTGCGGCTCGGCTACCTGGCCGCCGACCCGGCCGTAGTGGACGCGGTGCAGCTGGTCCGGCTGCCGTACCACCTCTCGGCGGTCACCCAGGCCACCGCGCTGGCCTGCCTGGAGCACACCGACACGCTGCTCGGCTACGTCGAGCAGCTGAAGTCCGAGCGCGACCGGGTGGTGGTCGCGCTGCGCGAGCTGGGCCTCGAAGTGACCGACTCCGACGCCAACTTCATCCAGTTCGGCCGCTTCGCCGACACCCACGCGGTGTGGCAGGCGATCCTCGACCAGGGCGTGCTGGTCCGCGACAACGGCGTGCCCGGGTGGCTGCGCGTCACCGCCGGCACCCCCGCCGAGAACGACGCCTTCCTCGGCGCCGTCGCCAACGCCCTCCCGTCGCCCACCCCCACCCTTGATCGTGCGCGCTCCGCGCGCGCTGCCAGTCAGGAGCTGTAAACCCGCAATGTCCCGTATCGGCCGCGTCGAACGCACCACCAAGGAGACCTCCGTCCTGGTCGAGATCGACCTCGACGGAACCGGCAGGACGGACGTCTCCACGGGCGTCGGGTTCTACGACCACATGCTCGACCAGCTCGGCCGCCACGGCCTCTTCGACCTCACCGTGAAGACCGACGGCGACCTGCACATCGACACCCACCACACCATCGAGGACACCGCGCTCGCCCTCGGCGCCGCCTTCAAGCAGGCGCTCGGCGACAAGGTCGGCATCTACCGGTTCGGCAACTGCACCGTCCCGCTGGACGAGTCGCTGGCGCAGGTCACGGTCGACCTGTCCGGCCGCCCGTACCTGGTGCACAGCGAGCCCGAGGGCATGGCCCCGATGATCGGCTCGTACGACACCACGATGACCCGGCACATCCTGGAGTCCTTCGTCGCGCAGGCCCAGATCGCCCTGCACGTGCACGTGCCGTACGGCCGCAACGCGCACCACATCGTGGAGTGCCAGTTCAAGGCGCTCGCCCGGGCGCTGCGCTACGCCTCCGAGCGCGACCCGCGCGCCGAGGGCATCCTCCCGTCCACGAAGGGCGCCCTCTGATGGCCTCTGTACTGATCTTCCTCGGCATCTTCTTCGCCGCCGGCGTCTACTCGTTCTGGAAGCAGGACAAGCCGAAGAGCGTGATCCTCGTCCTCGGCTTCGCCTCGGCCATGTGCCTGGCCGCCGGCATCCTGCGCTACTAGGAGATTCCGCGACATGAGCAAGAACGTGGTGGTGCTGGACTACGGCTCCGGCAACCTGCGCTCCGCCCAGCGCGCCGTCGAACGGACCGGCGCGACCGTCACCGTCACCTCCAACTTCCAGCAGGCGCTGGACGCGGACGGCCTGCTGGTGCCCGGCGTCGGCGCCTTCGAGGCGTGCATGCGCGGCCTGAAGGCGGTGCGCGGCGAGCAGATCATCGGCCGCCGGCTGGCCGGCGGCCGCCCGGTGCTGGGGATCTGCGTCGGCATGCAGATCCTGTTCGAGAAGGGCGTCGAGCACGGCGTCGAGACCGCCGGCTGCGACGAGTGGCCCGGCGTGGTCGAGCCGCTGGACGCGCCGGTCGTCCCGCACATGGGCTGGAACACCGTCGACGCCCCCGAGGACAGCCGGATGTTCGCCGGGATGGACGCCGACACCCGGTTCTATTTCGTCCACTCCTACGGCGTGCGGCACTGGCTGCTGGAGACCCACTCCGAGAAGATCCGCGCCCCCAAGGTGACCTGGGCCACCCACGGGCAGCCGTTCGTCGCCGCGGTGGAGAACGGACCGCTGTGGGCCACCCAGTTCCACCCCGAGAAGTCCGGTGACGCCGGCGCCGCCCTGCTGACCAACTGGGTCGACACCCTCTGACGCCCTCCGACTTGGGAGACCAACGGATCATGACCAACCGCCTCGAACTGCTGCCCGCCGTCGATGTCCGCGACGGGCAGGCCGTCCGCCTGGTCAAGGGCGCCTCCGGCACCGAGACCTCCTTCGGCGAGCCGCTGGCCGCCGCCCTGGCCTGGCAGAACGCCGGCGCCGAGTGGCTGCACCTGGTCGACCTGGACGCCGCCTTCGGCACCGGCAGCAACCGCGACCTGCTCCGCGAGGTCACCGGCCGGCTCGACATCAAGGTCGAACTGTCCGGCGGCATCCGCGACGACGAGTCGCTGGCCGCCGCGCTCGCCACCGGCTGCACCCGGGTCAACCTCGGCACCGCCGCGCTGGAGAGCCCCGAGTGGGTCGCCAAGGTGATCGCCGAGCACGGCGACAAGATCGCCGTCGGCCTCGACGTGGTCGGCACCACCCTGCGCGGCCGCGGCTGGACCCGCGACGGCGGCCAGCTGTTCGACGTCCTCGCCCGCCTCGACTCCGAGGGCTGCGCCCGCTACGTGGTCACCGACGTCAACCGCGACGGCACCCTGACCGGCCCCAACCTCCAGCTGCTGCGCGACGTCTGCGCCGCCACCGACCGCCCGGTGGTCGCCTCCGGCGGCGTGTCGTCGCTGGACGACCTGCGCGCGATCGCCACCCTGGTGCCGGAGGGCGTCGAGGGCTCGATCGTCGGCAAGGCCCTCTACGAGCAGAAGTTCACCCTCGAAGAGGCCCTGGAGGCTGTGTCCCGATGACCGACGAAACCCCGGCCGCCGACGCCCGTTACTCCGCAAAGTCCCCCTGGGAGGACGCTTACGGATACTCCCGGGCAGTGGCGGCCGGGGACTTCGTCCTGGTCTCGGGCTGCACCGCCTTCGACGACGGGGTCGCCCTGGTCGAGGGCGACCCGTACGAGCAGACGATCGCCGCCTTCAAGGTGGCCTTCGACGCGCTCGCTCACTACGGACTCACCGCCGCCGACGTGGTCCGCACCCGGATGTACCTCACCCACGTCCGGGACTGCGACGAGGTCGGCCGCGCCCACAAGGAACTCTTCGACCAGGTCCGGCCGGTCACCACGATGGTGGTCGTCCAGGGCCTGACCGACTCCCGGATGATGGTCGAGGTCGAGCTGGAGGCCCACCGCCCCGGCCTGGCCCGCACTTTGGAAGGCAAGCAGCCGTGACCCTCGCAGTACGCGTGATCCCCTGTCTGGACGTGGACGCCGGACGCGTCGTCAAGGGCGTCAACTTCCAGAACCTGCGCGACGCCGGCGACCCGGTCGAGCTCGCCAAGCTCTACGACGCCCAGGGCGCCGACGAGTTGACCTTCCTCGACATCACCGCCTCCTCCGGTTCCCGGGAGACCACCTACGACGTGGTCCGCCGCACCGCCGAGCAGGTGTTCATCCCGCTCACCGTCGGCGGTGGCGTGCGCACCGTCGAGGACGTCGACAAGCTGCTGCGGGCCGGCGCCGACAAGGTCGGCGTCAACACCGCGGCGATCGCCCGCCCCGAACTGATCCGCGAGATCGCGCAGCGCTTCGGCCGCCAGGTGCTGGTCCTGTCGGTGGACGCCCGGCGCTGCCCCGAGGGCACCCAGACCGCCTCCGGCTTCGAGGTCACCACCCACGGCGGCCGCCAGGGCACCGGCCTGGACGCCGTCGAGTGGGCGGTGCGGGCCGCCGAACTCGGCGCCGGCGAGATCCTGTTGAACTCGATGGACGCCGACGGCACCAAGGACGGCTACGACCTGGAGATGATCGGCGCCGTCCGCAAGGCCGTCTCGCTGCCCGTCATCGCCTCCGGCGGGGCCGGCAAGCTCGCCGACTTCGCGCCCGCCGTCGATGCCGGTGCCGACGCGGTGCTCGCCGCCAGCGTCTTCCACTTCGGCGACCTGACGATCGGCCAGGTCAAGGACGAACTCCGCACCACCGGCCACCTCGTCCGCTGAGCCACCGACGCCCCGCCGGGCCCTGGTACGGCGGGGCGTCGCACGGGCCCTCAGCTCTCCGGCAGCGGCAGCGCCTCGGCCAGTGCGGCGACCGCGGCCGGGTCGCCCTGCACCGTCACCGCCGTCCTCGCGCCGCGCCCGAGCAGGAACAGCACCAGCTCGCCGGGCTCCCCGGTCACCGTCACCAGCGGCCGGTCCCCGCGACGGATCGTCACCTCCCGGCCGTCCGGCCGCGTCAGGCGCAGCGACACCGACGGCCGCGACTCGCCCAGCCGGGCCGCCGTCGGCACCCGCCGCCACAGCGCCTCCGCCAGCTCGGGCGACACCGGCTCCGGCTCGAAGGCGACCGCCCGGCGGACGTCCTCCGCGTGCACGAAGTACTCCAGCAGGTTCGCCGCCTCGTCCACACCCGGCAGGTTGAACGGCGAGAGGGCCGGTGGCCCCGAGCGGAAGGACTTCACCAACTGCTCGTACGGGCGCTTCGCCGTCCGGTCCTGCACCCGCTGCGTCCACTTGGCCAGCGCCCGCACCTTGATCCCGGCCGCCGCGTCCGGACGGCCCTCCCGCACCACCAGGTGTGCCACCAGATCCCTGGTCAGCCACCCCGCACACAAGGTCGGCCCGTCCGGGCCGGCCGCCGACAACAATCCGGTGAGACGGGCACGCTCGGCCCGCGCAAGGCTCGACATGCCGCACAGCCTACGCAGCGGTCGGGCCGTCAGGCCTTGAAGGTCAGTGCGCAGGTGACTCCGCGCCAGCCCTGCTGGTAGAACTCCAGCGGCAGGCCGATCGAGGTGGCGTGCCGCGGGCCGTCGCCGGTGCGCGCCAGGGCCTGCTTGCTCGGCTCCTTGCACAGCTCGGTCATGGTGCGGTAGATCGCCGGCAGATCGGCGAGGCCGTCCGGCAGGTCCGTGTTGGCGATCGCCTCGGCGTCGTGCGGCTGTTCGCAGGGGACGGCGGTGGGCTGCTGCACCTTGCTGAGCCGCGGCACCTGGAAACACGTGCCCGGCGTGAAGTACGGGTACGGAACTTCCTTGGTCGGACTCGGTGAAGGTGCCGGGGAGGAACTGGGGGGAGACGGTGGGGCGGCGGCCTGCCTGTGCGGCTCGGGCCACAGCAGGACGGCGGCCAGCGCAGCCAGTACGGCCGCCACCACCGCAGTCAGGACCGTCTTCTGTCGCCCGCTCATGCCAACCCCCTGGTTCCCTGCCCATTGTGATGGCCGGCCGGTTGCCGCGTCAGTGCTTTTCGGACATCTGTTTGCGAAGCCTTTGCATGCGGATCAGTAGGATGACCGGCCAGTTGAAAGGTCGCCGAGGGAGGGCAACTGTCATGGGGGACGGCGGATTTCGGGTCGAACCGGGCGCACTCGATCGATATGCGTCACTGCTTCAGGAGCAGTCCGAACAGCTGAGCAGGATCGCGTCGGCCACCGCCGCGATCACCATCTCGTCCGACGCCTTCGGACACCTGCCGAACGCCCAGCACCTGGCCTCGGCGTACCAGGAGCACGCGAACGCCAACCGGGAGAACGTCGGCGCGCTCGGCAACGCCGTCAACGGCACCTCCGAGGGGCTGGCGGGCGTCTCGCAGAACTACGCGGACCACGAGGACCACGTGGTGCGCACGATGGGCGGTGGTCGGTAATGGCGGGGAAGGGCGGCAGCTCCGGAAGGGTCTCGACCCCCAGTCCGTCGCGCCGGACACCGCCGCCGCAGCCGGCGCCGTCGCGCCCGGCCACGCCGCCGTCGCGCCCGGTGTCGCAGCCGCCGAACGTGCGGCACCCGCAGCAGCCGCCGCAGCCGCAGGCCCCGCACGTGCCGCCGCAGCCGCAGGCGCCGCACCCGCAGCAGCCGCCGCAGCCGCCGAACCACCCGACGGGCGCCGACGACGGCGGCGCCGACGGGGTCGGGCCGATCGATCCGCGGGAGAGCTGGTTCAGGGGCAAGCTGAGGGATGGCGCTTCGACCGCCATCGACGGCCTGGTTCAGCGCGGCACCGACTGGGCGGGCGACCGGATCTTCGGCCCGAAGGAGCCGGCGAACCCCGAGCCGGGCGGCGGCGCCGCGCCGTCGACCGGGCTGGACGGTGTCGGCGACGGCGGCGCGGAGGGCGAGCGGGGGGTGCCGCGCGGGCCCTGGGAGGAGAACCCCGGCTTCGCTCCGGGCGGCAGGCGGGACCCCGGCTACGACGTGGACCCCGGTTTCCACGTCGATCCGGGCGGCGGCGGCGTCTGGAGCGGCCCCTACCCCGTCTCTCCGGGCAGCTTCCCGAATGGCCCGGGCAGGGAAATGACCGGTGTCAGCGACGCCTATGCCTGGGCGCACGCCCGGGTCGAGCAGGCGATGGCGAACCTCGACCCGGCCGAGCACCCCGACCGCAGCGGCCTGGGCGGAATGCTCGACGAGGCGGTCGAGTGGGCGCTGGAGCAGTCCGGTCTGATCGGGATGCTGGAGAAGGTCACCGGCAACCTCGCGGAGCTGAACGCGGCCGCCGAGGAGTGGCAGGCGCAGGCGCACGCCGTGCAGTCGGTCGCGACCGAGCTGCGGGGCGGCGCGGTGCCGCTCGCCGAGGCGTGGTCGGGCGGCGCCAGCGACGCGTTCGGCGGGCACATGGGCGAGGTCGCGGACGCGCTCGACCAGACCGCGCAAGGCATGCTGCAGACCGCGCAGATCATCAACTCGGCGGCGCAGGAGTGCGCGATGGCCGAAGGCATGGTGATCCAGATCATCAGCGAGGCGATCGAGGCACTGATCGTGTCGCTGGCCGCCGAGGCGGTGATCGCGGTGTTCACCATGGGCATCGGCCTGATCGCGGACGCGCTGATCACCGAGGCGGAGATCGCCGTCTTCGTGGCTCGGGTGGCCCGGGTCTCGACGCAGCTGGCCCAGAAGCTGGAGGCGCTGCTGAAGGCGCTGAAGGAGATGGGCGCGGCGGTCAAGGCCGTCCGCAACATGGAGGGCATCAGCAAGGCGCTGAGCCAGGTCAAGAACGTGAAGGCCGCGTTCCAGGGCATGCGGGAGCTGGAGCAGGGCGAGGGGATGATCGCCAAGGCCGCGCAGAAGCTCGACGGCGAGGCCGGCCAGTGGGTGAACGGCAAGTTCCGCGAGACGCTCGGGATCGACCAGGACGACCCGGTGCAGATGGGTGACGGAACGGTCAAGGGCACGCTGAAGGCGGCCGGGCAGTCCGCCTGGGCGGTCGGCAAGGCGGGCCTGACGAGCGACGTCAACAAGGAAGCGGTCAAGCAGGAACTCCTGCACGACGTGGGCCTGGCCAACGACCCGGCGCCCTACCGGGTGGACGAGTCGCGGATCGCGACCGCGTTCGGCTGACCGGCCTGGGGGCCCCGCCGCCACTACGGCGGCGGGGCCCTCGTCGTACGGTCAGCGCCCGGCCGTCGGTCAGCGCCCGGCCGTCGCCGCGCGGAACGCCTCGCGCTCGTCCGAGTCCTCGAAGTCCAGGGCGATCCAGGAGCCGTCCCCGAACAGCAGGTCCTGGCGGGCGGCCCAGATGTCGTTCGGGGTGTCCGGGCGCAACCACCAGCTGCCGAGCGGGAGTTCGTACAGCGGGACGGCCCGGTAGTGCTCGTGGTGCTGCCCGTAGGTCCAGCGGCTGAGGATCAGCAGCCGGCGGTCCGTCAGCAGCACCGTGAAGTAGTCGTGGTCGGCCCGCAGCTTCTCGCCGGGTGTGGTCCGCACCGCCCGCCAGACCTGCCATGCCGTCGAGCCCTCGTCGCCGCTCAACGAGCCGCCGTGCAGCGGCCGGCGGATCGCCCGGTAGGCGCGCCGGGTCAGCGACAGGCCGTACGGGCGCCGCAGGTGCACGTCCGGCGTGAACCAGTAGACGAACCAGCGCGGCAGGAAGTACAGCAGGAAGCCGTACCAGAGCCGCACGAAGAAGTTGTGGATCCAGGCCAGCGGGGCGTGGCTCGCGGCGCGGACGGTGTCGCGGTCCCACCAGAGCGGTGCGAGGCGGTCCAGTTTCATCGCCCAGGTGCCGATCATCGGCTCGCCGGGGTGGAGGTGCTCGCCCGCCGTCCGCTGGAGCAGGTGGTGACCGAAGGCGACGGTCGGCAGTGGTTGCGACTGGTACTGACTCACCCGGCAAATCCCCCATCGTGCAGAGCAGTTCTGTTTTTGTCGGGGCTCAAACTACCGGGTCCGGGCCGGTCGCCCGGGCGGACCGGGCCAGCTCGCGAGACGCGGCCTGCGAGAATGGACCGCATGTCGACCAACCCCGCCACCCCCGGCAGCACCGCCCTGGACCCGGCCATCGCCGCCCGCCTC
This sequence comes from Kitasatospora sp. NPDC059673, assembly GCF_042734215.1. Lineage (NCBI taxonomy): Bacteria > Bacillati > Actinomycetota > Actinomycetes > Kitasatosporales > Streptomycetaceae > Kitasatospora > Kitasatospora sp. NPDC059673. Next base: position 43,574 of record NZ_JBHWEN010000022.1, read on the forward strand.
AAGCGCACCCCGGACGGCCTGGTGCCCGCCGTCGCCCAGCAGTACGACACCGGTGAGGTGCTGATGCTCGGCTGGATGGACGACGAGGCGCTGCACCGCACCCTGACCACCGGCCGCTGCACGTACTGGAGCCGCAGCCGGAGCGAGTACTGGGTGAAGGGCGACACCTCCGGCCACGTCCAGCACGTGAAGCACGTCGCGCTGGACTGCGACGGCGACACGGTGCTGGTCAAGGTCGACCAGGCCGGCGCGGCCTGCCACACCGGCGAGCGGACCTGCTTCGACGCCGACGTGCTGCCGCTGTCCCGCTAGCCTGTTCCCGACCACCCGCTGCTCCCATCTGATCGGTGCTCCATGGAACTTGAGGCTTTCCGCGCGCTCGCCGCGGACACCCGGGTCATTCCCGTCACCCGCCGGCTCCTCGCGGACGGCCTCACTCCGATCGGCGTGTACCGCAGCCTGGCGGCCGAGCGGCCCGGCACCTTCCTGCTGGAGTCCGCCGAGCAGGGCAGCTGGACCAGGTACTCGTTCGTCGGGGTGCGCTCCGGCGCCGTCCTGACGGTCGGTCAGGACGGCGGCGCGCGCTGGCTGGGCGAGCCGCCGGTCGGCATCCCGACCTCCGGCGACCCGCTGGAGGTGCTGCGCGCCGCGCTGGCCGCCCTGCACACCCCCCGGCACCCGGACGACGGCCTGCCGCCGCTCACCGGCGGCCTGGTCGGCTACCTCGGCTACGACGTGGTCCGCCGCCTGGAGAACCTGCCCGACCGCACCCCGGACGACCTGCGGCTGCCCGAGCTGACCCTGCTGCTGGCCACCGACCTGGCGGTGCTCGACCACGCCAGTGGCACCGTGCTGCTGATCGCCAACGCCGTCAACCACAACGACCTGGCCACCGGCGTGGACGAGGCCCACGCCGACGCGGCGGCCCGGCTGGACGCGATGGAGGCCGACCTGCGCCGCCCCGTCGACCCGGGCCTGGCGACCTGGACGCCGACCGAGGTGGAGGCGCACTCGCCGTTCGGCGGCGAGCCCTACCGCAAGGCGGTGGAGATGGTGAAGGAACGGATCCGGGCCGGCGAGGCCTTCCAGGTGGTGCCCTCGCAGCGCTTCGAGGCGCCCTGCGAGGCGTCCGCGCTGGACGTGTACCGGGTGCTGCGCACCACCAACCCCAGCCCGTACATGTACCTGTTCCGCTTCCCCGGCCCCGACGGCGGCGCGGAGGGCGGCTTCGACGTGGTCGGCTCCAGCCCGGAGGCGCTGGTCAAGGTCGCCGAGGGCGAGGCGATGGTGCACCCGATCGCCGGCACCCGGCACCGCGGCGCCACCGCGATGGAGGACGCCGAGCTGGCCGCCGAGCTGCTGGCCGACCCGAAGGAGCGGGCCGAGCACCTGATGCTGGTCGATCTGGGCCGCAACGACCTGGGCCGGGTCTGCGCGCCGGGGTCGGTCGAGGTGGTGGAGTTCATGGCGGTCGAGCGCTACAGCCACGTGATGCACATCGTCTCCACCGTCACTGGCAAGGTCGCCGAGGGCCGCAGCGCGCTCGACGTGCTCACCGCCTGCTTCCCGGCGGGCACGCTCTCCGGCGCGCCCAAGCCCCGCGCCATGCAGATCATCGAGGAACTGGAGCCCACCCGCCGCGGCCTGTACGGCGGCTGCGTCGGCTACCTGGACTTCGCGGGCGACTCGGACACCGCGATCGCGATCCGCACCGCGGTGATCCGCGGCGGCACCGCGTACGTGCAGGCCGGGGCGGGCGTGGTCGCCGACTCCGACCCGCACGCCGAGGACGCCGAGTGCCGCAACAAGGCCACCGCCGTGCTGCGGGCGGTCGCCGCCGCCAACACGCTGCGCTGAGCTCGGCGGTTCCGGGGGCGGCGATTCTGCGGGTGGCGGCGAGGGGTGCTGACGCTCGGTCGCTCAGGGGCCTGATGGGGTGTGGTGGTGGGCGGTGCTGGGGCCTGACGCGCGGTGGCCCGGGGGTGGTGGTGGCGCGGAGGCCTGACGCCTGGCGGCGCAGGGGCGGTGGCGGGCGGTGCTGACGCTTGGTCGCTCAGGGGCCTGATGGGGTGTGGTGGTGGGCGGTGCTGGGGCATGACGTGCGGTGGCCCGGGGGTGGTGGTGGCGCGGGGGTCTGACGCCTGGCGGCGCAGGCGGCGCAGGGGCGGCGTGGGGCGACGGCGCGGGGGTCTGACGCCTGCGGCGCAGGGGCGGTGGCGGGCGGCGTGGGGCGACGGCGCGGGGGCCTGACGCCTGCGGCGCTGGGGCGGTGGCGAGGGGCGCTGACGCTTGGTCGCTCAGGGGCCTGATGGGGTGTGGTGGTGGGCGGTGCGGGGGCATGACGCGCGGTGGCCCGGGGGTGGTGGTGGCGCGGAGGCCTGACGCCTGCGGCGCAGGGGCGGTGGCGACAGCGCGGGGGTCTGACGCCTGGCGGCCCCGGGGGCGGTGGGCGGTGCGGGGCTGATGTCCGGCTGCCGAGAGGCTTGGCTCGGGGGTGCAGGGGCGGTGGTGGGCGGTGGGGTGGGGTCGGGGACACTGGTCGGGTGAGTGAGACTCCCGCTGCCCCCAAGTCGTCCCGTGGCACCCTCGTGCTGATGCTGCTGCTGACCGCGCTCGGTGCCGCCCTGGTGCTGACCGCCGTCGGCCGCACCTGGGCGGAGGGGGTGGCGCCGGGCACGGCCGGTGGCCGGATCGCGATCTCCGCCTCGGGCAGCAAGCTGACCGGCCTGCCGACCGGCACGGCGCTGGTGGCGATGGCTGCCGCCGTCGCGGTGTTCGCGGTGCGCGGCCGGGCCCGGCTGCTGGTGGGCCTGCTGACGGTGCTGGCGGGCGCGGGCGCGGTCGCCGGGGCACTGATCGGCCGGGCCGACACCGCGGGCCTGCACACCCTGGCCGCGACGCAGCTGGGGCTGACCAGTGCGCACGCCGAGGAGATCACTCGCACTGCCTGGCCGTGGGTGGCGCTGGCGGGCGGCCTGCTGCTGGTCGCGGCCGGTGCGCTGACGGTGCGCTTCGGCCGGAACTGGCCCGCGATGGGCTCCCGTTACGAGGCCCCGACCCGCCGCCGTCCGGCCGGGAAGGCCGGGGCGACCGGTAACAGCCCCGCTGACCTGTGGAAGGCGCTGGACCGCGGCGAGGACCCCACCGGCTGAGTGTGCTCGGCACCACGGCGGCCCCCGCTTGGGGACGCCGTGTTCGGCCCGGCACAATGGAGGGGTCAACCCGTCGAGCGCCACCCCGGACCGCCCGACCGGGGCCCCGTAGAACAAGGAGCAGCATCAAGATGGCTTCAGCAGCGCACGGCCACACTCCCGCCGCGTGGACCGGCGTGGTCATTTCCTTCGTCGGTTTCTGCGTGGCCGGCGTGGCCATGATCATGCCGAACGTCGTGCTGACCATCGCTGGCCTCGCCGTGGTCCTGATCGGCGGCGTCGTCGGCAAGGCGATGTCGATGGCAGGCATGGGCAAGCAGCCCAGCAAGCACTACGCGCCGGCGCCCACCGAGGAGCGCCCCGCGGTCACCACGGCCTGAACCTCGGCGTCAGGTTTCGAACGGCGGGCCGCGCGCCCGCCGTTCGGCGTTTTCCGGGGAGTTTCCGGAGCGGCCCGGGCACAATCGTGCCCGTGAACGCTCCCCCCGTCCCCACCGCCGGCTCGGTGCCGCGCCGCCTGGTCCGCCCGCTGGCGGCGCTGGTCGCGGTGGCGATGCCCACCGCGTTCGTCGCCGCGGTCGACCCGAACATCCCCGGCCACTACCCGGTCTGCCCGGTGCTGCAGGCGACCGGCTGGTGGTGCCCCGGCTGCGGCGGGCTGCGTTGCGTGCACGCGCTGACCAGGGGCGAGCTGCTGACCGCCGCCCACGACAACCTGCTGGTGACGCTGCTGGCGCTGGCCGCGCTCGTGCTGTGGCTGCGCTGGACGGTGCGGGCGCTGCGCGGCCGCCCCGCAGGCTTCCGGCTGACCGGCCGGCAGACGGTGCTGCTGCTGCTGGCCCTGGCCCTGTTCACGGTGCTCCGGAACCTGCCGGTCGGCGCCGGCCTCGCGCCCCCTGCGGTCTGAGCGGGCGCCCGGCGGTCCGCCGATCGAGACGCACGCCGGTCGGATGCTGAGTGCGCCCCCCGGGCCCGATACCATCGAAAGGCCGGGGCTGTGCATCTGCGTCCCCGGCCTCACCAGCGATACACGATGGGGGCGCACGCGTGACTGTGCTCGACGAGATCATCGACGGGGTCCGGCAGGACCTTGCCGAGCGACAGGCCCGAACCTCCCTGGACGAACTCAAGGAGCTCGCGGCGAAGGCACCCGCGGCGAAGGACGGCGCGGCCGCCCTGCGCGGCGACGGTGTCCGGGTGATCTGCGAGGTCAAGCGCTCCAGCCCGTCCAAGGGCGCGCTGGCGGCGATCGCCGACCCGGCCGCGCTGGCGGTCGACTACGCGGCCGGCGGGGCCGCCGCGATCAGCGTGCTCACCGAGCAGCGCCGCTTCGGCGGCTCGCTGGCCGACCTGGACGCGGTGCGGGCCGCGGTCGAGACCCCGATCCTGCGCAAGGACTTCATCGTCACCGCCTACCAGCTGTGGGAGGCCCGCGCGCACGGCGCGGACCTGGCGCTGCTGATCGTCGCCGCGCTGGAGCAGCCGGCCCTGGTCTCGCTGATCGAGCGGGCCGAGTCGATCGGGCTGACCCCGCTGGTCGAGGTGCACGACGAGGAGGAGATCGCCCGCGCGGTGGACGCCGGCGCGAGGATCATCGGCGTCAACGCCCGCAACCTGAAGACCCTTGAGGTCGACCGGAACACCTTCGGCAACGTGGTGGACGCCATCCCGGCGCACATCGTCAAGGTCGCCGAGTCCGGGGTGCGAGGCCCGCACGACCTGATCACCTACGCCAACCAGGGCGCCGACGCGGTGCTGGTCGGCGAGTCCCTGGTGACCGGCCGCGACCCGCGCACCGCGGTCGCCGACCTGGTCGCCGCCGGGGCCCACCCGGCGCTGCGCAACAACGGACGGGGCTGACCCTCCGCCATGTCGATCGCCACCCGTCTCGCCCCCGGTTGCCGCCCGCGCGGCTGCCGCGCGCCCGCACGCCGGGTGCTGGGGCGGCGGGTGCGGTACGTGATCGGCTGCGAGCCCGGACAGGTCCCCGGACGCCGATGGCGCGGAACCCGCGGCTGAGTACTCCCCGCCCGTTCCACCTTCACGCCGTCAACTTCCAGACAGAGGACTGTCCATGTCCGAGCTCAACGTTCCGGGTACCCAAGTCCCGGACGCTCGTGGTTACTTCGGCGCCTACGGCGGCCGCTTCATCCCGGAGGCGCTGGTCGCCGCCGTCGAGCAGGTCGCCGAGGAGTACGAGAAGGCCAAGGCCGATCCGGCGTTCGCCGCCGAACTCGACGCCCTGCTGAAGGACTACACCGGCCGGCCCAGCCCGCTGACCGACGTCCACCGGTTCTCCGCCGAGGCGGGCGGGGCGCGGGTGCTGCTCAAGCGCGAGGACCTGAACCACACCGGCTCGCACAAGATCAACAACGTGCTGGGGCAGGCACTGCTGACCCGCCGGATGGGCAAGACCCGGATCATCGCCGAGACCGGCGCCGGCCAGCACGGCGTGGCCACCGCCACCGCCTGCGCGCTGTTCGGCTTCGACTGCACCATCTACATGGGTGAGGTCGACACCCAGCGGCAGGCCCTGAACGTCGCCCGGATGCGGATGCTGGGCGCCGAGGTCGTCCCGGTCAAGTCCGGCAGCCGCACCCTGAAGGACGCCATCAACGAGGCGTTCCGCGACTGGGTCGCCAACGTGGACACCACCCACTACCTGTTCGGCACCGTCGCGGGCCCGCACCCGTTCCCGATGATGGTGCGCGACTTCCACCGGGTGATCGGCATCGAGGCCCGCCAGCAGGTGCTGGACCGCACCGGGCGGCTGCCCGACGCGGTGGTCGCCTGCGTCGGCGGCGGCTCCAACGCGATGGGCATCTTCCACGAGTTCATCCCGGACGCGGGCGTGCGCCTGATCGGCTGCGAGGCGGCCGGCGACGGCGCCGACACCCCCAAGCACGCCGCCACCCTCACCAAGGGCGACCCGGGCGTGCTGCACGGCTCGCGCACCTACGTCCTGCAGGACGAGGACGGCCAGACCATCGAGTCGCACTCGATCTCGGCCGGCCTGGACTACCCCGGCGTCGGCCCCGAGCACGCCTGGCTGAAGGACACCGGCCGGGCCGAGTACCGCCCGGTCACCGACCGCGCCGCGATGGAGGCGCTGCGGCTGCTGTCCCGCACCGAGGGCATCATCCCGGCCATCGAGTCCGCGCACGCCCTGGCCGGCGCGCTCGAACTCGGCCGCGAGCTGGGCCCGGAGGCGACCATCCTGGTCTCGCTCTCCGGCCGCGGCGACAAGGACATGCACACCGCCGCCGAGTACTTCGGCCTCTACGACGACGCCGAGGGGACCAACTGACCATGGCCGACACCAAGCTCACCACCGCCCTTGCCGCCGCCAGGGCCGAGGGCCGGGCCGCCCTGATCGGCTACCTGCCGGCCGGCTTCCCGACCGTGGACGGCGGCATCGCCGCGATCAACGCGCTGATCGAGGGCGGCTGCGACGTCGTCGAGGTCGGCCTGCCGCACTCCGACCCGGTGCTGGACGGCGCGGTCATCCAGACCGCCGACGACATCGCGCTGCGCGGCGGCGTGAAGATCAAGGACGTGCTGCGCACCGTTGCCGAGGTCGCCGCCGCCCACCCGGCCGTGCCGGTGCTGGTGATGACCTACTGGAACCCGGTGGACCGCTACGGCGTCGCCCGGTTCGCCGCCGACCTGGCCGCGGCCGGGGGAGCGGGCTGCATCCTGCCCGACCTGCCGGTCGAGGAGTCGGTGGAGTGGCGCAAGGCCGCCGGGGAGCACGGCCTGGACACCGTGTTCGTGGTCGCCCCGTCCTCCAAGGACGCCCGGCTGGCCGAGGTCACCGCGGCCGGCTCCGGCTTCGTCTACGCCGCGGCCGTGATGGGTGTCACCGGCACCCGGGCCGCGGTCGGCAACCTGGCCGAGGACCTGGTGGCCCGTACCCGGGCCACCACCGCGCTGCCGGTCTGCGTCGGCCTGGGCGTCTCCAACGCCGACCAGGCCGCCGAAGTCGCCGCGTTCGCGGACGGCGTGATCGTCGGCTCCGCGTTCGTGCAGCGCCTGCTGGACGCCGCCGGGCCGGCCGACGGCCTGGCCGCCGTCCGGGCGCTGGCCGCCGATCTGGCGTCGGGTGTGCGCCGCAAGTAGTTCGCGCGGTTCGGAGGGCCGCCCGGGGAGCAACAGCCGCTCCCCGGGCGGCTCTTCGGCTTTCTCGGGCCGCCACCTGATCGGGTGAACTGTCCCGGGCGTTCGGTGATCTTGTCGCGGCCCGGGCCGTTGAACCCGCTGACGGTCGGTCGGTGAAAGGGCGTGCGGATGGCTCGGGTGCACAAACCGGTCCTGCTGCGGGCACTGGCGGCGGGCCTGGCGCTGGCCGCCGCACTGGCCGGAACCGGCGGCGTGGAACGGGAGTTGGCGCGCCGCGGTGCGGAGCGGGCGGTGGTCTGCCAGCACTCGGAGGCGGAGTGCGGACCGCCGGGCCGATGACCAGAAGAATCGGATGTATGACCGTATAGCGTCACTCATCCGGCGTAACTGGCGAATATGGAGGAACCGCACCTCATCCCCTACGGTTCATCAGGCAGGAAACGGTGAAGCGCGCCCGAGGGGGAACTGATGGCCAGTCAACAGGCCCAACACGGCCGGGTGAGCGGGTTTCGCCGGGTCGTGGACGGTCCGGCGGCCGAGTGGTTCGGACTGGTGGTGCGGCTGGGCCTGGCCGTGGTGTGGGGCTGGGCCGGACTGGCGAAGGTCGCCGACCCGGCGGAGGCGGCACAGGCCGTGCGGGCCTACGCGATCCTGCCGGAGGCACTGGTGAAGCCGGTCGGCTGGGGGCTGCCGTTCCTGGAACTCGCACTGGCGGTACTGCTGGTGCTCGGCCTGGGCACCCGGGTGGTCGCGGTGATCTCCGCGACGCTGCTGGTGCTCTTCATCGCCGGCATCACCTCCGTCTGGGCGCGCGGCATCTCGATCGACTGCGGCTGCTTCGGCGGCGGCGGCCCGGTGAGCGAGTCGCAGACCAAGTACGTGCAGGAGATCCTCCGCGACACCGGCTTCCTGCTGCTGTCGGCGTGGCTGATCTTCCGCCCCCGCACCAAACTCTCGGCGGACGCCTGGCTGGCCGCCTGACCGCACCCCGTCCCGCAGCACCCAACGAAGAGAACCGATCCCTGGACCATGGCAGAGCACCTCATGAGCGAGAAGAACGAAGAAGGCAAGCGCAGCGCCCGTGAGCGGATGCTGGTGGAACGGGCGGAGCAGGAGGCCCGGGCGAAGCGGAAGAAGAAGCTGGTGGTCGGCGGCGCGGTGCTCGGCGTGATCGCCGCCGCCGTGGTGGTCGGCGTGGTGGTGCAGAACCAGCGCTCCAAGCCGGAGACACCGACCGCCGCCCCCGCGGGCACCATCGGAGACAAGAACCTGATCATCCCCGTCGGGTCCGCCAACGCCCCGTCCACCCTCACCGTGTACGAGGACCCGCGCTGCCCGGCCTGCGGCGCCTTCGAGCGCGCCTTCTCGCCGACCATCGACCAGCTGGAAGACGCCGGCAAGATCTACCTCAACTACCACATCGTGTCGTTCATCGACCGCTCGCTCGGCGGCAACGGCTCCAAGTACGGTGCCAACGCGCTGGGTTGCGCGCAGAACGCCGGGCACTTCCGGGACTACCACGACGTGCTGTACCGCAACCAGCCCGGGGAGACCGAGGACACCTTCGGCAGCAAGCAGGCCCTGATCGACCTGGGCAAGCAGGTGCCGGGCCTGGACAACGCCGAGTTCCAGACCTGCGTCAACACCAACAAGTTCGCCGGCTGGGTCTCCGCGGTGCAGCAGAACTTCGACAAGTCCAGCTTCAAGTCGACGCCCACGGTGCTGCTCAACGGCGAGCCGATCTACCCGAAGAAGGGCGACGAGCAGATCAGCCCGGAGAACCTGGTCAAGTGGGTGGACGAGGCCAACCAGGGCAAGCAGCTGGGCACCCCCGGCTCGCACGGGCAGAGCCCGGCGCCCACCTCGACCGCCGCCGAGACCAACACCCCGCCCGCACCCTGACGGCCGGACGACCGGCCGGGAGGAGTGACGCTTCCGTGACCCGTTCCGGTGCCGGTGCGGCGGGCGGGACACGGTAGCGTCGAGGGTGTCATGGATCTCGCATACATTCCGAGCCCGTCGCGGGGAGTCCTCTACCTGGGACCCATCCCGCTTCGCGCCTACGCGTTCTGCATCATCATCGGTGTCGTCGTGGCCGTGTGGCTCGGCAGCAGGCGCTGGGTCGCCCGCGGCGGCGGCCGGCACACGGTCGGCGACATCGCCGTCTGGGCGGTGCCGTTCGGCTTGGTCGGCGGTCGGCTGTACCACGTCATCACCGACAACCAGCTGTACTTCCGCGAGGGCAAGAACCCGCTCGACGCGCTGAAGATCTGGGAGGGTGGCCTCGGCATCTGGGGCGCGATCGCCTTCGGCGCGGTCGGCGCCTGGATCGCCGCCCGCCGCCGCGGCGTCGCGTTCCCCGCGTACGCCGACGCCATCGCCCCCGGCATCGCCCTCGCCCAGGCCATCGGCCGCTGGGGCAACTGGTTCAACCAGGAGCTGTACGGCAAGCCCACCACGCTGCCCTGGGGCCTGGAGATCGACAAGACCCTGCCGAACGGCGAGGTGGTCACCGGCACCTACCACCCGACCTTCCTGTACGAGTCGATCTGGTGCGTGCTGGTCGCGGTGGCGGTGATCTGGGCCGACAAGCGCTTCACCCTCGGCCACGGCCGGGCCTTCGCCCTGTACGTCGCGCTCTACACGCCCGGCCGGTTCTGGACCGAGTGGCTGCGCATCGACGAGGCACACCGCTTCTTCGGCCTGCGGCTGAACGACTGGGTGGCGATCGCCGTCTTCATCGGCGCGGTGGTCTACCTGGTGCTCTCCGCCCGGCTGCGCCCCGGCCGCGAGGACCCGGACGAGATCGACCCGCAGGCCACCCGCGAGCGCGCCGAGGCGGCGGCCCGGGAGAGCGGCGCGGAGGCGATCGCGGACGCGCCCGGCAAGGGCGGCCCGAAGGACGCTCCCAAGGACGGCCCGAAGGGCAGCCTCAAGGACGGCCCGGAGGACGGCCCGGAGGACGGCGACGGAGCCGCCGAGCACAATGCGGACGTCAAGGATTCCGAAAAGTCTTCCTGAGTACGCGAATTGACCCCGTTGGGGCCGCTCCCGCCACGGTCGGCGGGGGCGGCCCCAACTGCCTTTGGGCAGGCTTACTTTGCTGGAAAGTCGCAGGTCAAACGGCTACGTTCGAGGGGTACGACCAGCCCTGGCCGGAATGCGCCCCGGGGGGCCTTCGCCGTGCCCGGAAGGGGAGCCGCCAGCATGAGCACGATCATCGCCGACCCGTACACCAACGGTCCGCAGCCCCGGATTCCGGCCGACGGCCACCACCGGGACGTCAACGGCGGCTGGCTGCGGCCGGCCGTGTTCGGTGCGGTGGACGGCCTGGTGTCCAACTTCGCGCTGATGACCGGCGTGGTCGGCGGGGCCGCCGAGCCGAGCACCGTGGTGCTGACCGGACTGGCCGGACTGGCGGCCGGCGCGTTCTCCATGGCCGTCGGCGAGTACACCTCGGTGGCCTCCCAGCGCGAGCTGGTGGAGGCCGAGCTGGAGGCCGAACGGATCGAGCTGAAGCGCAACCCGCAGGGCGAGCTCGCCGAGCTGGCCCAGCTGTACGTGGCCAAGGGCGTGGACCCGGAGCTGGCCATGGAGGTGGCCCGCCAGCTGTCCGCCGACCCCGCCACCCTGCTCGCCGTGCACGCCCGCGAGGAACTCGGCGTGGACCCGGAGGACCTGCCCTCGCCGCTGGTCGCCGCCGGCTCCTCGTTCGCCTGCTTCGCCCTGGGCGCGCTGCTGCCGGTGCTGCCGTACCTGCTGGGCGCGACCGCACTGTGGCCGGCCGCGCTGCTGGCGACGCTCGGCCTGTTCGGCTGCGGCGCGGCGGTGGCCCGGGTGACCGCCCGCACCTGGTGGTTCAGCGGCCTGCGCCAGCTGGCGCTGGGCGGCGTGGCAGCGGCCGTCACCTTCCTGCTGGGCCGCCTGATCGGCGGGGCGATCGGCTGACCGGCCACCTGGCAGGGCCTGTACGAACACCCGGATCTCTGCATGGTTATGCACTGCGGCGCGTGATGTTCCACACATGGGCAGCGGCCTCCGCCTTGCCCTAGTCTCAACATCCGATCGCCGAACCGAACAATCCCCACCGTGTCCGGCGCCCGGCCAGGGAATCCCAGGCCGGCTCCGGACCGGGGGCGTTCCGAGGGTGTTTCGCCCCTGTTTCACCCCCCTGGACACCGGGCACACTGGTCTGGACGCGCGACGCTGCGCCCTCCCCCCGTCCGTCCCGTGACCTGGGGTTGCGTCCGGGATGTGGACGCAGATTCCACTTCCCGGGACGATCGGCATCATGTAACCTGCACCGACACATCGCATCAGGGCCAACGTCGTCCCTTTGCATCAAGCAACTGATCACGACGACGGGAGAGCCGATGCTGTCTGCATCCATGCACTCCGGCCACGAGGACGCCCGGGCCACCCGCCCCTACGCCCTCGTTCCGGACGCGCGTCCCCAGGCCCAGGGTCTGTACGACCCGCGCAACGAGCACGACGCCTGCGGCGTCGGCTTCGTGGCCACGCTGACCGGTGTCGCCGACCACCGGATCGTCGAGCAGGCACTGACCGTGCTGCGCAACCTGGAGCACCGCGGCGCCACCGGCGCCGAGCCCGACTCCGGCGACGGCGCGGGCATCCTGACCCAGATCCCGGACGCCTTCCTGCGCGCCAGCACCGACTTCGAACTCCCCGCCGCCGGGTCCTACGCGGTCGGCATCGCCTTCCTGCCCCAGGACGAGGAGGCGACCGCTGCCGCCGTCGCCCGGATCGGCGCGATCGCCGCCGAGGAGGGCCTGACCGTCCTCGGCTGGCGCGAGGTCCCGACCGCCCCCGAGCTGCTGGGCGCCACCGCCCGCTCCGTCATGCCGCGGTTCCGGCAGCTCTTTGTCGCGTCGGCGCCTTCCGACGAGCACGGCGGGCGGACCGGGATCGAGCTGGACCGGGTCGCGTTCGTGGTGCGCAAGCGCGCCGAGCGGGAGGCCGGGGTGTACTTCCCCTCGCTGTCCGCCCGGACCCTGGTCTACAAGGGCATGCTGACCACCGGGCAGCTGGAGCCGTTCTTCCCCGACCTGTCGGACCGGCTGTACGCCTCCGCGATCGGCCTGGTGCACTCGCGGTTCTCCACCAACACCTTCCCGAGCTGGCCGCTCGCCCACCCGTACCGCTTCGTCGCGCACAACGGCGAGATCAACACCGTCAAGGGCAACCGCAACTGGATGACCGCCCGGGAGTCCCAGCTCGCCACCGACCTGATCCCCGGCGACCTGGGCCGGATCTTCCCGGTCTGCACTCCGGACCACTCCGACTCGGCGTCCTTCGACGAGGTGCTGGAGCTGCTCCACCTCGGCGGCCGCTCGCTGCCGCACGCGGTGCTGATGATGATCCCGGAGGCGTGGGAGAACCACGCCACCATGGACCCGGCCCGCCGCGCGTTCTACCAGTACCACTCCAACCTGATGGAGCCCTGGGACGGCCCGGCCTGCGTCACCTTCACCGACGGCACCCGGATCGGCGCCGTCCTCGACCGCAACGGCCTGCGCCCGGCCCGGTACTGGATCACCGAGGACGGGCTGGTCGTGCTCTCCTCCGAGGTCGGCGTGCTCGACATCGAGCAGGACAAGGTCGCCAGGAAGGGCCGCCTGCAGCCCGGCCGGATGTTCCTGATCGACACGGCCGAGCACCGGATCGTCGAGGACGAGGAGATCAAGTCCGCGCTCGCCGCCGAGAACCCTTACGAGGAGTGGGTCGCCGCCGGGCAGATCCAGCTCGCCAAGCTCCCCGAGCGCGAGCACATCGCCCACACCCACGCCTCGGTGACGCGCCGGCAGCAGACCTTCGGCTACACCGAGGAGGAGCTGCGGGTCGTCCTCGCGCCGATGGCCAAGACCGGCGCCGAGGCGCTCGGCTCGATGGGCACCGACTCGCCGATCGCCGCGCTCAGCGAGAAGCCGCGGCTGCTGTTCGACTACTTCACCCAGCTGTTCGCCCAGGTCACCAACCCGCCGCTGGACGCCATCCGCGAAGAGCTGGTCACCTCGCTGCACAGCAACCTCGGCCCCGAGGGCAACCTGCTGGACGCCACCCCGGCGCACTGCCGCTCGGTCGGCATCACCTTCCCGGTGATCGACAACGACGAGCTGGCCAAGCTGATCCACATCAACGCGGACGGCGACCAGCCCGGTCTGAAGGCCGTCACGCTCTCCGGCCTGTACAAGGTCGCCACCGGCGGCCAGGGCCTGGCCGCCCGGCTCGCCGAGATCGCCGCCGAGGCCGACGCCGCGATCGCCGACGGGGCCAGGATCATCGTGCTCTCCGACCGGCACTCGGACGCCGAGCACGCCCCGATCCCGTCGCTGCTGCTCACCTCGGCGATCCACCACCACCTGATCCGCACCAAGCAGCGCACCCAGGTGTCGCTGCTGGTCGAGGCCGGCGACGTCCGCGAGGTGCACCACGTCGCGCTGCTGATCGGCTACGGCGCCGGCGCGGTCAACCCGTACCTGGCGATGGAGTCGGTCGAGGACCTGGTCTCCCAGGGCGTGTTCGTCAAGGGCGAGCCCGAGAAGGCGATCAAGAACCTGATCAAGGCGCTCGGCAAGGGCGTGCTGAAGGTGATGTCCAAGATGGGCATCTCCACCGTCGCCTCCTACCGCGGCGCGCAGGTGTTCGAAGCCATCGGCCTGTCCCAGGAGCTGGTGGACGCCTACTTCGCGGGCACCACCAGCAAGCTCGGCGGCATCGGCCTGGACGAGCTCGCCAAGGAGACCGCCGCCCGGCACGCCAAGGCGTACCCGGCGTCCGGCATCTCTGCCGCGCACCGCGCGCTGGAGATCGGCGGCGAGTACCAGTGGCGCCGCGAGGGCGAGCCGCACCTGTTCGACCCGGAGACGGTGTTCCGGCTCCAGCACTCCACCCGCACCAAGCGCTACGACGTCTTCAAGCAGTACACGGACCGGGTGAACGCCCAGTCCGAGCGGCTGATGACGCTGCGCGGCCTGTTCCGGCTGGACGCGCTCGGCCGGACCCCGATCTCCGTGGACGAGGTCGAGCCGGTCTCCGAGATCGTCAAGCGCTTCTCCACCGGCGCGATGTCGTACGGCTCCATCTCGATGGAGGCGCACGAGACCCTCGCGATCGCGATGAACCGGCTCGGCGGCAAGTCCAACACCGGCGAGGGCGGCGAGGACCCGGAGCGCCTGTACGACCCCGAGCGCCGCTCGGCGATCAAGCAGGTCGCCTCCGGCCGGTTCGGCGTCACCTCCGAGTACCTGGTCAACGCCGACGACATCCAGATCAAGATGGCCCAGGGCGCCAAGCCTGGCGAGGGCGGCCAGCTGCCCGGCCACAAGGTCTACCCGTGGGTGGCGAAGACCCGGCACTCGACCCCGGGCGTCGGCCTGATCTCCCCGCCGCCGCACCACGACATCTACTCCATCGAGGACCTGGCTCAGCTGATCCACGACCTCAAGAACGCCAACCCGGACGCCCGCATCCACGTGAAGCTGGTCTCCGAGGTCGGCGTCGGAACGGTCGCGGCCGGCGTGTCCAAGGCGCACGCGGACGTGGTGCTGATCTCCGGCCACGACGGCGGCACCGGCGCCTCCCCGCTGACCTCGCTCAAGCACGCGGGCGGCCCCTGGGAGCTCGGCCTCGTCGAGACCCAGCAGACCCTGCTGCTCAACGGCCTGCGCGACCGCATCGTGGTGCAGACCGACGGCCAGCTGAAGACCGGCCGCGACGTGGTCATCGCCGCCCTGCTGGGCGCCGAGGAGTTCGGCTTCGCGACCGCCCCGCTGGTGGTCTCCGGCTGCATCATGATGCGGGTCTGCCACCTCGACACCTGCCCGGTCGGCGTCGCCACCCAGAACCCGGTGCTGCGCGAGCGGTTCTCCGGCAAGCCCGAATTCGTGGTCAACTTCTTCGAGTTCATCGCCGAAGAGGTCCGCGAGCTGCTCGCCGAACTGGGCTTCCGCTCGATCGAGGAGGCCGTCGGCCACGCCGAGCACATCGACGCCCGGGCCGCGATCGACCACTGGAAGGCCTCCGGGCTCGACCTGGCCCCGCTGTTCCACGTCCCCGACCTGCCCGAGGGTGCCGCCCGGCACCGCACCACCGAGCAGGACCACGCGCTCGACAAGGCACTCGACAACCAGCTGATCGAACTGGCCGAGGACGCCCTGGAGCGCGGCGACGCCGTCCGCATCCAGCTGCCGATCCGCAACGTCAACCGCACCGTCGGCACCATGCTCGGCCACCGGGTCACCAGGAAGCACCGCGGCGAGGGCCTGCCCGAGGGCACCATCGACGTCACCTTCACCGGCTCGGCCGGCCAGTCCTTCGGCGCCTTCGTCCCCCGGGGCGTGACGCTGCGACTGGAGGGCGACGCCAACGACTACGTCGGCAAGGGCCTGTCCGGCGGCGTGATCGTGGTCCGCCCGGCCCGGGACGCCGCCGCGATCGGCGCCGACGCGCAGCAGCACGTGATCGCCGGCAACACCATCGGCTACGGCGCCACCTCGGGCCGGATCCACCTGCGCGGCAAGGCTGGTGAGCGTTTCGCCGTCCGCAACTCCGGTGCCACCCTGGTGGTGGAGGGCGTGGGCGACCACGGCCTGGAGTACATGACCGGTGGCCGGGTGGTGATCCTCGGCGAGACCGGCCGCAACCTGGCGGCGGGCATGTCCGGCGGCATCGCCTACGTGCTGGACCTGCGCCCCGCCAACGTCAACAGCGGCATGGTGGGCATCGAGGCCCCGGGCGCCGCCGACCGCGAATGGCTGCGCGAGACCGTGCAGCAGCACTACGAGGAGACCGGCTCCACCGTCGCCGCCGAACTCCTCGCCGACTGGGGCAGTGGGGTCTCCCGCTTCTCCACGATCATGCCGACCGACTACAAGGCAGTGCTCGCCGCCAAGGACGCCGCTGAGCGCGATGGCCTCTCCGAGGCCGACACCACCGCGAAGATGATGGAGGCGGCACGTGGCTGACCCCAAGGGCTTCCTGACCACGCCCAAGCAGCTGGCGGAGCGCCGTCCGGTGGACGTGCGACTGCGCGACTGGAACGAGGTCTACGTCGAGCGCAGCCTCCTTCCGATCATCAGCAAGCAGGCCGGACGCTGCATGGACTGCGGCATCCCGTTCTGCCACAACGGCTGCCCGCTCGGGAACCTGATCCCCGAGTGGAACGACCTCGCCTACCGGGACGACTTCGTCGGCGCCATCGAGCGGCTGCACGCCACCAACAACTTCCCGGAGTTCACCGGCCGCCTGTGCCCCGCCCCGTGCGAGTCCGCGTGCGTGCTCGGCATCAACCAGGACGCGGTGACCATCAAGAACGTCGAGGTCAGCATCATCGACAAGGCCTGGGACCGGGGCGGCGTCACCCCGCAGGTCCCCGAGCGGCTGTCCGGCAAGACCGTCGCCGTGGTGGGCTCCGGCCCGTCCGGCCTGGCCGCCGCCCAGCAGCTCACCCGGGCCGGGCACACGGTGGTGGTGTACGAGCGTGCCGACCGGATCGGCGGACTGCTGCGCTACGGCATCCCCGAGTTCAAGATGGAGAAGCGCCACATCAACCGCCGCATCGAGCAGATGCGCGCCGAGGGCACCCGGTTCCGCACCGGGGTCGAGGTCGGCGTCGACCTCACCGGGCAGGACCTGCGCTCGCGCTTCGACGCCGTCGTGATCGCGGCCGGCGCCACCACCGCGCGTGAGCTGCCCGTCCCTGGGCGGGAGTTGAACGGCATCCACCAGGCGATGGAGTACCTGCCGCTGGCCAACAAGGTCCAGGAGGGTGACTACGTCGACTCCCCGATCTCGGCCAAGGGCAAGCACGTCGTGGTCATCGGCGGCGGCGACACCGGTGCCGACTGCGTCGGCACCGCACACCGCCAGGGCGCGGCCTCCGTCACCCAGTTGGAGATCATGCCGCGCCCGTCGGACGCCCGTCCGGCCGGGCAGCCGTGGCCGACCATGCCGATGACGTACAAGGTCACCTCGGCCCACGAGGAGACCAACTACCTCCTGCAGGCCAAGAATGGCGGGATGCAGGCAGAGGGACCCTCCTCGCCGAAGGCGGGCAAGGAGGGACGGATCTACTCGGTCTCCACCACGCACTTCTCGGGTGACGCGAACGGGAATGTGCAGGAGCTGCACCTGGTCGAAGTCGCCTTCAAGGACGGCAAGTTCGAGCCGGTGCCCGGGAGTGAGAAGGTGATCCCCGCTCAGCTGGTCACCCTCGCCATGGGGTTCACCGGGACGGACGTCAAGAACGGCCTGGTCGAGCAGCTGGGTGTCGAGCTCGACGCCCGCGGAAACGTCGCCCGCGACGGCAAGTTCGGCACCAACGTCGACGGGGTGTACGTTTGCGGTGACGCCGGTCGCGGTCAGTCGCTGATCGTCTGGGCGATCGCGGAAGGCCGCTCGGCCGCCGCGGCGGTCGACACCTACCTGGGCGGCAGGACAGCGCTCCCCGCGCCGATCAAGCCGACCGACCGGCCCCTGGTGGCCTGACCCCCACCACCCCGAACACCGACCCGCCAGCGTTGCCGGGATCCGGTCGACGCCTGCCCCTTTCCCCGACCAGGTTGAGGGCAGGCGTCGTTGTTTTGGCTCTCCCTGGTTGCTCACCCCCTACGCGGCCGGCACCTTGTCCAGGAAGCCCACGACCGTGGCAACGCGACCGTCCTCCGTGGCCGTGAGGACGTCGAAGCCGACGATCAGGGCCTCCTCCGCGCCTTCGGGGGCGAGTTCCCAGGTGAAGCGGGCGGCGTTGTGGTGGGCGTCGATGGGGCTGCCGAGGCGGAAGACGAGGCCGGCGAACTGGGTCTGGACGGCGGCGACGGCGGCGTCGAACTCCTCGCGGCCGCGGGTGGCGACCATCGGGTCGGTGTAGGTGCCGTCGGTGGCCCAGACGTCTTCGAGGAGCTTGCGGCGGGCGGTCGAGTCGGTCTCGTTCCAGACGGCGAGGTAGCGCTCGACGAGGTTCTGCAGGTCCATGGTGGGCTCCGTTTCGAGTGTTTCTGCCTTGCGGGACAAGAAGTTACGGATCTTGCGGCGCAGGGGAATCAGTCACGTATAGGTAGGGTGCTGAGCATGCTGCTGTACGGGCGGGGAACGGAGCAGGCGGCGGTCGGCCGGCTGCTGGCGGAGGCGGGTGCGGGCCGGGCCGGAGTGCTGGTGCTGCGCGGTGAGCCGGGGGTGGGGAAGAGCGCGCTGCTGGCCGCGGCGGCGGAGGACGCGCCGGGGCGGGTGCTGCGGGCGACGGGCGTGGAGCCGGAGGCCCGGCTGCCGTACGCGGCGCTCAGTCAGCTGCTGGCCCCGGTGCTGGACCGCACGGACGCCCTGCCGGGGCCTCAACGGGCGGCGCTCGAACGGGTGTTGGGGCTGGCGGACGGCCCGGCCGGGGACCGGCTGCTGGTCGGGCTGGCGGTGCTGACGCTGCTGGGCGACCTCGCCGAGCAGGGCCCGCTGCTGTGCCTGGTGGACGACATGCAGTGGGTGGACCGGGAGTCCGCGGAGGCGTTGCAGGTGGCGGTCCGCCGGCTGGGCGCGGAGGCGGTGGTGGTGCTGCTGGCGACCCGGACGGACGGGCCGGAGCTGCCCGGGCTGCCGGAGTTGCGGGTGGAGCCGCTCGGCGAGCAGGCCGCCGCCGAGCTGCTGGCCGCCGTCGCGCCCGAACTCGTCGATGTGGAGCCGGTGTTGACGGCGGCTCAGGGCAACCCGCTGGCGCTGGTGGAGCTCGCGGCGGCCGGCGCGGCCGGCGTGCTGCCCCCGGCGGGGCGGCTGCGGCTGACGTACCACGGGCAGGTGAGCCGGCTGCCGGGTGGCGCGCAGCGGTGGCTGCTGCTGGCGGCGCTGGAGGAGACCGGTTCGCTGGAGGTGCTGCTGCGGGCCGCCGGGGAGTGCGGGCTGGCGGTCGCGGATCTCGCACCGGCCGAGCAACAGGGCCTGGTGCGGGTGGAGTTGGCGGCGGGCCGGGTGGTGTTCCGGCATCCGCTGCTGCGTTCGGTGCTGGTGGACCGGGCGCCGCTGGTGGACCGGCTGGCCGCGCACACCGCGCTCGCCCGGGCGTGCGGGGAGCGGGAGCCGCTGCGGCGGGCCTGGCACCTGGCGCTGGCCGCGACCGGCCCGGACGCGGCGGTGGCGGAGGAGTTGGCGTCGGCGGCGGCCGGCGCGGCGTCGCGGGGCGGGTACACCGGCGCGTCGGCGGCGTACGAGCGGGCCGCGCGGCTGAGCCCGGACCCGCTGCGGGCGCGGGAGTTGACGGTGGAGGCGGTGGAGGCGGCGCTGGAGGCGGGCGAGGTCGGCCGGGCCGAGGCGCTGGCGGCCGCGGCGGACGCCCCGGGGCTGGACGCGGTGACCCGGGCGCACCTGCTGTGCGCCCGCGGGGTGGCGGAGTTCTGGCGGGGCGAGCACCGCTCCGCGCACCGGCGGATGGTGGAGGCGGCGGGCCTGGTGGCGGAGCTCGCGCCGAACCCGGCGGCCCGGGTGCTGGTGCAGGCGGTGCACGCGGCCTGGTACCTGGACGCGGCGGTGGTGCGCCGGACGCTGGCCCGGCTCGGCGCGCTCCCCCTGCCGGCGGGCGATCCGCTGGTGCCGGTGGCGGGCTACCTGATCGGGGCGCTGGGGGACGCACCGGACGGGCCGACGCTGGCGGAGACCGAGCGGGCGGCCCGGGCCGCAGGGGCGGTGGCGCCGGTGGACCTGGCGCTGCCGTGCGGGGCGGCCCTGCTGCCGGGCCGGGACGAGGATGCCCTGGACCTGGCGGGCCGGCTGGTCCGGGAGGCCCGGGAGAGCGGCGCGTTCGGGACGCTGCCGACGCTGCTGTTCTTCCTGGCGGAGGCCGAGCTGTTCACGGGCCGTCCGGGCACCGCCGACGAGCACGCCGCAGAGGCGCTGCGGCTGGCCGAGGACTGCGGGCAGCCGCTGTGGACCGGGCAGTTGCACGGCTTCCTGGCGTACCTGGCGGCAGCCCGCGGCGAGGACGCGGCGTGCCGGGAGCACGCCGGGCTGGCGCGGGCCCGCGGCGCCTCCGGGATGCCGTGGGCGCAGTGGGCGCTCGGGGTGCTGGAGTTGGGCGCCGGCCGGGCCGAGGACGCCTTCGCGCAGCTGGCGGCGCTGGCCGGCGGCGGGCAGAACTTCCAGGTGTCGGCCGTCCGTTCGGTGCCGGACCTGGTGGAGGCGGCGGTGCGGCTGCGCCGGCCGGAGGAGGTCGCCGAGCCGCTGGACCGGTTCGAGCACTGGGCGCGGCGCAGCGGCCTGCCGTGGGCCCGGGCGCTGGTGCACCGCTGCCACGCGCTGCTGGCCCCCGAGGAGTTGGCGGAGGAGCTGTACCTGGCGGCGCTGGCCCGGCACGCCGAGCAGCCGCGTCCGTGGGAGCAGGCCCGCACCGAGCTGCTGTACGGCGAGTGGCTGCGCCGGGCCCGGCGCAAGGCGGAGGCCCGGGTACCGCTGCGGGCGGCCGAGCAGACGCTGCGTCACCTGGGCGCGCTGCCCTGGGCGGAACGGGCCCGGCTGGAGCTGGACGCCGCCGGCGCGCCCGCCGCGCGCGGCCCGGTCAGGGCGGTGGCGGGCCTGACGCCGCAGGAGTCGCAGATCGTCCGGCTGGCGGCGCAGGGCCTGTCCAACCGGGACATCGCCGCGCAGCTCTTCCTGAGCGCCCGTACCGTCGGCCACCATCTGTACAAGGCGTATCCGAAGCTCGGGGTGAGTTCGCGCACCGATCTTGCGGAGGTGCTCCCGGCGCTGTCCTGAGCGGGGCCGAAGCACAAGTGTGCAACGGCTTGGCCAAATGCCGGAAGCCCCTCGCGGAGTGTCGCCGGGCAGTGGCAGACTGCATCCCTACGGGGTCCAACTGATGGTTCGGGGCGGAGGTTTGCATGACGGGCCTGCAGACGGGCAGTGGTGCGACCGCGCGTCGCATCCAGTTGGGCGCCCAGTTGCGGCGCCTGCGCGAGGCCCGGGGGGTGACCCGGGAGGACGCGGGCTACTCGATCCGCGCGTCCGAGTCGAAGATCAGCCGGATGGAACTCGGCCGGGTCGGCTTCAAGCAGCGCGACGTGGCGGACCTGCTGACGCTGTACGGCGTCGAGGACGAACACTCCCGGGCGGCGCTGCTCGGCCTGGTCGGCGAGACCAACGCCCCGGCCTGGTGGCACGGCTACGGGGACGTCATCCCCGGCTGGTTCCAGACGTACCTCAACCTGGAGGACGCGGCGAACCTGGTGCGCAGCTACGAGGTGCAGTTCGTGCCCGGGCTGCTGCAGACCCCCGAGTACGTGCACGCGGTGATGCGGGCGGGCAGCCCGGGCGTGGCGGAGGAGGAGATCACCCGGCGGGCGGCCGTCCGGCTGCGCCGCCAGGAGCGCTACCTCGCGCCGGACACCACCGCCCGGCTGGAGCTGATCGTCGACGAGACGGCGCTGCGGCGGCCGTGCGGCGGGCCGGAGGTGATGCGCGGTCAGCTGGCGCGGCTGGCCGAGCTGTCGCTGCGCGAGACCATCAGCCTGCGGGTGCTGCCGCTGGGCATGGGCGCGCTGGCGGCGGACAGTGGGGCGTTCACGGTGCTGTGCTTCCCGGAGCCGGACTTGGCGGACGTGGTGTACGTCGAGCAGTTCACCACCGCGCTGTACCTGGACAAGCCGAGCGAGGTCGCCGAGTACACGGCCGCGCTGGACCGGGTGTCGGCGGCGGCGCTGTCCGAGGAGGAGACCCGGTCGCTTCTGGCGGAGATCCTCCAAGAGAGCTAGCCCGCAATTAAGATGATGATCCGTCAGTAGGTGATCGTTAACGCCGAAAGGGATCAGATGTCCTTGATCGCGGAACTCGCCCAGCAGTACATCGACGGCCAGTGGCGGCCGGGAACCGGCTCCTGGGACATCGTGGACCTCGATCCCTTCAGCGGGGAGAAGCTGGCCTCCTTCACCGTGGCCACCGCCGAGGAGATCGACCAGGCCTACCGGGCCGCCGAGCGGGCCCAGCCCGCCTGGGCCGCCACCAGCCCCTACGAGCGCCGGCTGGTGTTCGAACGGGCACTGCAGGTGGTGGAGGCCCGCGAGGCCGAGATCCTCGAGGTGATGACCGTCGAACTCGGCGGCACCCTGATGAAGTCCGCGTTCGAACTCTCGCTGGTCAAGGACATGCTGCGGGAATCGACGGCGACGGCACTGCGCGGCGAGGGCAAGATCCTGCCCTCCCCGGTGCCCGGCAAGGAGAACCGCCTCTACCGCCTGCCGGTCGGCGTGGTCGGCGTGATCAGCCCCTTCAACGCCCCCGTCTTCCTGTCGCTGAAGGCCGTCGCGCCCGCGCTCGCCCTCGGCAACGCGGTCGTCCTCAAACCGCACCAGGACGCGCCGGTGGCCGGCGGCACCCTGATCGCCAAGATCTTCGAGGAGGCCGGGCTGCCCGCCGGCCTGCTCAACGTCGTCCTCACCGACATCGCCGAGATCGGCGACGCGTTCATCGAACACCCCGTGCCCAAGGTGATCGCCTTCACCGGCTCCGACACCGTCGGCCGGCACGTCGCCACCGTCGCCGCCGGCCACCTGAAGCGGACCGTGCTCGAACTCGGCGGCAACAGCGCCCTGGTGGTGCTCGACGACGCCGACGTCGACTACGCGGTGGACGCCGCCGTCGCCAGCCGCTTCGTCCACCAGGGCCAGATCTGCATGGCCGCCAACCGGATCCTGGTCCACCGCGGCCTGTTCGCCGAGTTCAGCGAGAAGTTCACCGCGAAGGTCGCCTCGCTGCGGGCCGGCGACCCCGGCGACCCCGCCACTCAGCTCGGGCCGCTGATCAACTCCGCGCAGGCCGAATCCGTCACCGCCGAGGTCGACCAGGCGATAGCCGCCGGCGCACGGCCGCTGCTGCACGGTGCGACCGTCGGCACGCTGGTGAAGCCCACCGTCCTCACCGACATTCCGGCCGACGCCCCGATCCTGCACCGCGAGATCTTCGGCCCGGTCGCCCTGCTGATCCCCTTCGAGGACGAGGACGAGGCCGTCCGGATCGCCAACGACACGCCCTTCGGCCTCTCCGGCGCCGTCCACACCGCCGACATCGAGCGCGGCGTGCGGTTCGCGCAGCGCATCGACACCGGCATGATGCACGTCAACGACGGGACCATCGCGGACGAGCCGATCGTGCCCTTCGGCGGCCAGAAGAACTCCGGCCTGGGCCGACTCAACGGCGAGACCAGCGTGGACGCGTTCACCACCGTCAAGTGGATCTCGATCCAGCACGGGCGCTCGCGCTTTCCCTTCTGAGAGAACGCGAGAGCACAACCAGGGGCGCGGGGAACTGCGCGAAGCGGAAGGATCCGACCGCAAGATCGCGATGTGGGCAATGACTTGCACTTGATCGCGACCTTGCGGACGTGGTGTGCGCTTGTCGCGCAGTTCCCCGCGCCCCCGGTTTCGCACCCTCCTGCGTTCGCGCCCAAACGCTCGCGTCCGCGTTGCTCAGCCGAGGCGGAACGCCTCCATCTCGGTGCCGTACCAGCGGTCGGTGCGGCCGAGCGGGGTCATGCCCAGGCGGTGGCAGACCGCCATGGAGCGGGTGTTGTCCGGGCGGACGACGGCGTACAGCTCGGTGAGGCCGTCGGTGAAGGCGCGGTCGCGGATCGCGGTCGCGGCCTCCGTCGCGTAGCCGTGGCCCCAGCTGTCGGGGTGGAAGTGCCAGCCGATCTCGATCTCGCCGGCGCCGTCCGGGATCGGGATCAGCAGCAGCGTCCCGGCGATCACACCGGTCTCGCGGACTTCGACCGCCCACACGCCGTACCGGCCGTCCGGGGTGCAGCGGGAGCGGAAGCGGGCGATCACCTCGTCCGCCTCGGCCGGTTCGGCGAGGGCGCGGGGCTCGCGACCGAGCCAACGGGCCACCTCCCACTGGGAGTACAGGTCGAAGGCGCGGTCGCGGTCGGCGGGTTGCCACGGGCGCAGCACGAGGCGTTCGGTGGTCAGCATTCCGTCAGGCTACTGGGCTGTGCCGGTCTCGTCCCAGGGGTCAGCGCTTGCCGCGCGGGGACTGCGGGAGTCCGTCGTCGAGGCCCAGGACGGCGCGGGTGCCGAGGGGGTGGGAGAGGCGGAACTCGACCGGGGCGAAGCCCAGCCAGGCGGCGCAGGCGGTGCCCTCGGGGAGGCGGCGTCGGGTGGTGCGGCCGATCAGGACGACGGCCTGGTCGGTCTCGTGGACCTCGCCGGGCTGGACGAGGTCGCAACTGCCGTGCGGGACAGTGGCGGTGAGGACCAGGCCGTCGGGGGAGACGGAGACCAGCGTGGTGCCGCCGCTGCCGGCGGCGGGGCCGGGGCCGGGGGTGGGCGGGTTCTGGGCCTGGGTGAGAACGGCGGGGTAGCGGAACGGCTGGTCGTAGCCGGCGATGGTGAACTCCCAGACGGGGATGGTGGCCCGGCCCCGGCTGGTGGTGACGGTGGTGGTGCCGGGCTGGACGGCGGTGATGGACAGCCGGCCGTCGCCGCACCCGCCGAGGCAGGGGTCCTTGCGGCTGGTCAGCCAGGTGAGGGTGTCCTTCGCGGAGCGCTGCGGGAGGGTCATCCGGGAGCCGTCCGCGAACTGCACCTCGGCGGTGCCGGAGACGTTCACCGGCAGCGTGGTCCGCAGGTCGATCCGGGCGGCCTCGTAGGCCTCCTTGTCGGCGCTGTTGTGGAACGCCCCCTGGGGGATCCACTGGGTGGTGTCCTCGGTGGGGTAGTAGCCGTGCGTCCAGGCCTGTTGGGCGGCCGACCCGGGCCACGCGGCCGTCACCTCGGCGGCCCGCCGGGCGGCGTCGCCGGTGGCGGGGCGCACCTCGGGTCCGGCCGTGATCAGCGTCGGCCCGGGCTCCAGGTCCGGTGCCTCCGGGGTGCTCGTGCACCCGCCCAGCAGCAGGGCCGCCGCCACCACCGTTACTGCGATTCGTCCGCGCATCACTGTTTTCCCCTCAACGCCCATGTGCAGGTCGGGAGTTGGACGGACGCCGGGGAGAGTCGGTTCCGTGGGGAACGCGGCGGGCCGTCCGGACAGCATCCGAACGGCCCCGGGGCGGTGGGGTTTTAGAAGACCGGCACGCCGGCGCGGACCAGGCGCCAGCCGGACTGGCCGTAGAAGTCGGCCGGGTCGATGACGCCCTTGGCCTTCACCCAGGCGATCATGGTGTTGCGGATCTCGTCGGAGTTCGCCCACAGCTGCTGAGCCTTGGCGATGTGCGGGAAGTTGCCGCCGCCGTTGGCACGGTAGTTGTTGACGGCGAGGACGAACTGCGCGGCCGGGTCGACCGGCTTGCCCTGGTACGACAGGTTGACGATGCGGCTGCCGACGGGCTGCGCGATGTCGATGTCGTAGCTGACGCCGTAGAGCGAGTCGTAGTTGTAGTCGGGGGTGTTGTTGGCCTGGTTGGTCAGGGTGTCCAGGTTGATCGGCGCGCCCGGGGCGACCTGGGCGTAGTACTTGGCGGAGTACTCCAGGTAGTCCTTGATCTGGGCGCCCGTCAGGATCCGCGCCTCAAGCGTGTTCTCGTAGATGTACAGGCCGGCCGCGTCGCGCAGCTTGACCTGGCCGGCCGGGATCACCGCGGTGCGGTTGAACGGCGCGGCCTGGGCGATCACCGGCAGGCTCGCGTACTGGCCGCCGGCCAGCGCGGTGCGCACCGCGTCGGCCTGGACGCGGCCGATCAGGTCGATGATCGGGGTGTCCTTGAACCGGGACTCGGCTATGGAGAGGCTCTCCTTGCAGGTGCCGATGACCTGGTTGACGTAGGCGACGACCTTCTTGTGCTGGGCGTCCACCAGCTTGACGATCTTCGGGTCCTCGGCGACGGCGTTGGAGTTCAGCAGCCGCGAGGTGACGCCGGTGACGGTCCACTGGCCGCGGGCGAACTCGACCTCGAAGTCGAAGCAGGTCAGGCGCTCGCCCCAGCACAGCGGCTCGGACAGCACGACGTTCTTGCCGGTCTGGGTGTTGACCACGATCCGCTGGGCGATCTCCTTGTGGGCGTGGCCCACCAGCACCGCGTCGATGCCCGGCACGGTGGCGGCCATCGCGGCGCCCGCGTTCTCCGCGTAGGGCAGCTGGTCGCCCCAGGAGGACGGGTCGTCGACACCGGTGTGCGCGGAGACCACGACCACGTCGGCGCCGGCGGCGCGCAGCTTCGGCACCCACTTGGCGGCGACCTCGGGGATGCCCGGGAAGGTCAGCTTGCCCTGGACGTTGGCCTTGTCCCAGATGGCGATGCCCGGGTTGGTCAGGCCGAGGATGCCGACCCGGATGGGCCGGCCGTGGCCGAGGTGCAGCTCGCGGATCACGTACGGCGGGAAGGCCGGCTTCTCGTCCTTGGCGTTCAGCGCGTTGGCGCCGAGCAGCGGGAAGTTCAGCTGCTCCTGGTAGGCGCGCAGCAGCGGAATGCCGTAGTTGAACTCGTGGTTGCCGAGCGCGGCGGCGTCGTAGCCGATGGCGTTCATCGCGGCGGCCATCGGGTGGCGCGGGGCACGCTTGCCGGTGATCGGCTCGACCCGGGCGTAGTAGTAGGACAGCTGGGTGCCCTGGATGGTGTCACCGGCGTCGATCAGCAGGGTGTGGCCGCGGCCCTTCTCGGCGCGGACCTGCTCGACCAGGGTGGATATCTTGGCCAGGCCGACGTCGTTGTGGGCCTTGTCGTCGAACTCGGAGTCGGTGAAGTACTCCCAGTTGAAGACGTGGCCGTGCAGGTCGGTGGTGCCCATCACGGTGAAGCTCGCCTTGAACGGGACGGGGCCCCGGCCGCGGAACTCGTCCTGGTTCTGGTCCGCCGCGGCGGCGGGGGTGGCCACGGCGGCGGTCAGGCCGCCGGCCAGGGCGGCCCCGGCCGCGGTGGCGGCGGAGCGGGTGACGAAGTCACGGCGGTTCAGGGACATCAAGACTCCAAGTCGGGCGGTACGGGCCGTCAGGCGGGCATGGCGACAGGGCGGCTGACACCCCGCCACCTGCCGCGACGCGCGTAGAAAAACGCGTGTGGCAGTCTGCCCTCTTCTCGCGTCCGGTACCAGCCCCGCGAGCTTTCCAACAGGTGAGATCTGGGCAACTCGCCCGTGACGCCGACCCCCGATCCGCACGCCAGTGCGTCAACCGGAACCGGTCGTTCTCACCCCGCACACCACCGACCCGACTGTGCCGGTCCGTTCATCAAATCTTTCGCCAACTGCCATGGGACGACTGGCCGGAAGCGTGCTGTTACGGCCGGGTAATACCTAGGCTGCTGAGGTATGCGCCGAGCAAAAATTGTTTGTACTCTCGGGCCGGCCACGGACTCGTACGACCAGATCAAGGCCCTGGTCGACGCCGGAATGGACATCGCCCGACTGAATCTCAGCCACGGCTCCCACGCGGAGCACGAGGATCGTTACCACCGGGTCCGCAAGGCCTCGGACGAGTCGGGCCGCAGCGTCGGGGTGCTCGCCGACCTGCAGGGCCCGAAGATCCGGCTGAGCACCTTCACCGACGGCCCCGTCCTGCTGGAACGCGGCGACGAGTTCACCATCACCACCGAGGACGTCCCGGGCGACCGGGAGATCTGCGGCACCACCTACCAGGGCCTGGCCGCCGACGTGTCGCGCGGCGAGCGGATCCTGGTCGACGACGGCCGGGTCAGCCTGGAGGTCACCCACGTCGAGGGCCCCCGGGTGCACTGCATCGTCATCGAAGGGGGCCTGGTCTCCGACCACAAGGGCCTCAACCTGCCCGGAGTCGCCGTCTCCGTGCCCGCGCTCTCCGACAAGGACGTCGAAGACCTGCGCTGGGCGCTGCGGACCGGCGCCGACCTGATCGCGCTGTCGTTCGTGCGCAGCGGGAAGGACGTCGAGGAGGTGCACCGGGTGATGGCCGAGGAGGGCCGCCGGATCCCGGTCATCGCCAAGATCGAGAAGCCACAGGCGGTGGAGAACCTGGAGTCCGTCGTGGACGCCTTCGACGGCCTGATGGTCGCCCGCGGCGACCTGGGCGTCGAACTCCCGATGGAGCAGGTGCCGATCGTCCAGAAGCGGGCGATCACGCTGGCCAAGCGCAACGCCAAGCCGGTGATCGTCGCCACCCAGATGCTGGACTCGATGATCAACGCCTCCCGGCCGACCCGCGCCGAGGCGTCCGACGTCGCCAACGCGGTGCTCGACGGCACCGACGCGGTGATGCTGTCCGGGGAGACCTCGGTCGGCAAGTACCCGGTCGAGACGGTCAGGACCATGGCCCGGATCGTCGAGGCCGTCGAGTCCGAGATCCTGGGCGCCGGGCTGCCGCCGCTCACCGGGAAGAACAAGCCCCGCACCCAGGGCGGCGCGGTCGCCCGGGCCGCCGCCGAGATCGGCGACTTCCTGGACGCCAAGTACCTGATCGCGTTCACCCAGAGCGGCGACACCGCCCGCCGGCTGACCCGCTACCGCTCGCCGATCCCGGTCCTGGCGTTCACCTACGAGCCCGCCGTGCGCAGCCAGTTGGCGCTCACCTGGGGCGTGGAGACCTTCCTCGGCCCGTTCGTCACCACCACCGACGAAATGGTCGCCCAGGTCGACGCCCAGCTGATCGGCCTGGGCCGGTGCAAGCGCGGCGACATCGTGGTGATCACCGCCGGCTCCCCGCCCGGCCTGGCCGGCTCCACCAACCTGGTGCGGGTGCACCACGTCGGCGAGCTGGACAACTGAACCGCGGAAGGGGCCGCTGAACCGCGGAAGGGGCCACCCCCGGCGGCCCCTTCCGTACCAGGCGTCACACCGTCAGGACGATCTTGCCGCGCAGGTGGCCCTGCTCGCTGATCCGGTGCGCCTGCGCGGCCTCGGCCAGCGGCAGCACGCGGTGCAGCGGCAGCACCAGGGTGCCCGCCTCGTGCAGGGCCAGCGCGGCCGCGAACGCCCGCGGGTGGTACGGCTCGACCTCCGCGCCGCCGGTGAAACGGACGCCGTGCTGCTCGCCGGCCATCGGCGAGGTGATGGTCACCACCCGGTCCGCGCTGCCGGTCAGTTCGACCGACACCGCCACCTCGTCGGCCTTCCCGGACGCGTCCACCGCCCGGTCCACCCCGCCGGGGGCGGCCGCCCGCACCCGCTCGGCCAGCCCCTCGCCGTACGTCACCGGGATCGCGCCCAGCTCCCGCAGGTAGCCGTGGTTGGCCTCGCTCGCGGTGCCCACCACGGTGATCCCACGGGCCCGGGCGAACTGCAGCAGCAGCGTGCCGACCCCGCCGGCCGCGCCGTGCACCAGCAGCGTCTCGCCCGGCCGCACGCCGAGCACACCGAGGATCCGCTCGGCGGTCTCCGCGGCCACCGGCAGCGCCGCCGCCTCCGCCCAGTCCAGCGAGGCCGGCTTGCGGGCCAGCAACTCGACGTCCGCCAGGGCGTGTTCGGCGTAGCCGCCACCGTTCACCGCACCGAACACCGCGTCCCCGACGGCGAATTCGGTCACCTCCGCGCCGACGGCCTCCACCACGCCCGCCACCTCGTGGCCGGGCACCCACGGGAAGGTGATCGGGAAGAAGCCGTCCAGCGCGCCGCTGCGCAGCTTGTGGTCCAGCGGGTTGACGCCCACCGCGCGGACCGCGATCCGCACCTGGCGCGGGCCCGGCGCGGGCAGGTCGAGGTCGGTCGGGCGCAGCACGTCCGGGTCGCCGTAGTGCGTGAAAGCAATGGCCTTGGTCATGGCAATGTCCTTGGAATCGAGGGGAGTTGATTGCTCCGGCGAGTTCCATCCTGGGCCTGCGGCACCCGCCGATCGGCCAGCCTTTCGGACAGTTCGACCTGGCCGGAAAGCCAGGGCGGGCCGGCGGCGCCCCAACTAGGCTGGCGGGTATGGACGAGACCGCCCCCTGGGCCCGCCCGCAGGACGCCCTGGCCCGCGTCGTCGAGGTGCTGCGCGAACCCCGCCCCGGACTGCTGCCCCGGCTGTCCGAGGTGCTCGAACCCCTGGTCCCGCACCTGGCGGCCGCCCAACTCAGCGGCGTCTGCGCGTACTCGCCGGCGAACACCGTCGGACCGGCCGAGTTCGCCGACGCGTTCGGCAGCCTGGTGATCTCCCGGCTCGGCGAGCGCGCCATGGCCGAGGCCGGGCCCGGCCGCCCCTGGCAGGGGAAAGCCCAACTCGCCGGGGAAGAACGGCCGTTGGTGGTCGTCACCACCACGCCCGGCGGCGGAAAGGGCGCCGTCCTGGTGCTGGTCCGGTCGGACGGGCGGCCGCTCACCACGGACGTCCTGGAGATCCTGCAACACCTGTGGGACCTGATGGTCGCCCACTCCGACCACCGCGCCACCGACTCCGCCCCCACCCAGGCCGCCGTCTCCCGGGTCTCCGCCAACGCCCGCGCCTGGGCCATCGCCAAGTCCACCGGCGCCCACAGCGCCGCACTCACCGCCATCCTCGCCCCGCTGCGCTCCGCCGACCTGGACGACGCCGCCGCCCGCCGGGCCGCCACCGAACTCGCCGTCACCGCCCTGCTCGACCTGCGCCGCTCCGCCGACCTGGACCGCACCCTCAGCGAGGAACCCGCCGACGCCGCGTTCGCCCGGCTGGCCCGCGAACTGCGCCCGCTGCTGCGCCACACCAAGGTCCGCCTGGATGTCGCACCCCCGGCCGACGCCGCCCGCTCCGTCCCCGCCGATCTGGCGTACACCGCCCGGGACGCCGTCCGGGTCGCCGTGCTGCTGATGCTCGACCAGGACAAGCCCGGCCGGATGCACGTCAGTTGGCAGTTCGCCGACGGCCTCGCGGGGCACGGCACCGTGCTGCGCGCGGTGGTGCGCGGCGACGGCCTCGGCGTGCTGGCGGCCGACGCGCTGGGCGCGCACCGCACTGCGGAGCGGATCGCCGCGCTGGGCGGCCGCAACACCGTCGAGGCCGTCCCCGGCTGGGGCGCCACCGTCACCGTGGACCTGCCGCTCGCCCTGCCCGAACCCGCCGCCGGCGACCCGCTGGACGGTCTTCAGCCGCGCGAACTGGAAGTCCTCGACCAACTCGCCCGGGGCCGCCGCAACCGGGACATCGCCGCCGCGCTGCACATCAGCGAGTCCACGGTGAAGTTCCACGTCGCCAACATCCTGGCCAAACTCGGTGTCGCCTCCCGCGGCGAGGCCGCCGCCCTCGCCCACCGGGCCGGCCTGCCCGCCGGGCTGCACCTGGCCTCCTGATCAGGCCAACTGCCCTGCGGCGGAGGGGATTTCACCGTACGGGCGCGGATTGGTCACGAGCCGGACCGCGCCTGCCCGGGCGACGGTGTCTCCCTGATGCTCGGTACCCCGGCAGCGAGCAGGCCGTCGTCCCACTGGGCGAGACGGACGTTCCGGAGACAGCGACGCCGCCGTGGTGATGATCACCGCGGCGGCGCGCACCCCAAGGTCGGTGACCTTGGAATCGAAGGAAAAGTGCCCCGAGTGGGATTCGAACCCACACCGGACGGTGTTTGAGACCGTTGCCTCTGCCGATTGGGCTATCGGGGCCCAGCGGTTCGAAGGTCAAACCCCCCACCGTGGTGAACCAAACATACCGTGTCTCGGTAGGCTCGTGCATGCAGCACCCCGCCGGACCGAGGAGCCCCGTGAGCACCGCCGACGAGCAGGCCCAGCCGCTTGACACCGACTCGCCCCAGATCACCCGAATCGTCATCGCCGAGGACGAGGCACTGATCCGCCTCGATCTCAAGGAGATGCTGGAGGAGGAGGGCTACACCGTCGTCGGTGAGGCCGGTGACGGTGCGACGGCGCTCCGGCTGGTCGAGGAGCTCAAGCCCGACTTGGCCATCCTGGACGTCAAGATGCCGGTGCTGGACGGCCTGTCCGCCGCCGAGCGGATCCACGAGCAGCACCTCGCCCCGGTGCTGATGCTCACCGCCTTCTCGCAGCGCGAACTGGTCGACCGGGCGCGCGACGCCGGCGCGATGGCGTACATCGTCAAGCCGTTCAGCAAGAGCGACCTGGTGCCGGCGATCGAGATGGCGGTCTCCCGCTACACCGAGATGCGCACCCTGGAGCAGGAGATCGCGGACCTCGCGCAGCGCCTGGAGACCCGCAAGCTGGTCGACCGGGCGAAGAGCGTACTGCAGACCAAGTTCGGGCTGAACGAGCCCGCCGCGTTCCGCTGGATCCAGAAGACCTCGATGGACCGCCGGATGACCATGGCCGCCGTCGCCGAGGCCGTGATCGAGGAGGGCGCCGCCCAGGACCGCAAGAAGGCCGAGGCCGCCGAGGGCTGAGCCGGCCCGACCACAAGGCCCGGACCGCAAGGCCCGGACCGCAAGGCCCGGACCACAAGGCTTGGACCAGGCCCGGACAACGCACCGTGCCCGCCGTCGGGGATTCCGACGGCGGGCACTGTGCCGGCGGCGGGTCAGTCCTCGCCCAGGTACGAGCGGCGCACCGTGTCGTCGCGCAGCAGTTCCGCGCCCGTGCCGGAGAGGGTGATCTCGCCGGTGGTCATCACGTACGCGCGGTCCGAGAGCGAGAGCGCGGCCTGCGCGTTCTGCTCCACCAGCAGGATGGTGGTGCCCGAGGCGCGCAGTTCCACGATGGTGGCCATGATCTTCTGCATCATCAGCGGCGACAGGCCCATCGACGGCTCGTCCAGCATCAGCAGCTTCGGACGGGACATCAGCGCCCGGCCCATCGCCAGCATCTGCTGCTCGCCGCCGGACAGCGTGCCCGCGGCCTGCTTGCGCCGTTCGGCGAGGATCGGGAACAGCGTGCAGGCCCGCTCCACGTCCTGCGCGATGCCTGCCTGGTCGCGTCGCAGGAACGCGCCCAGCAGCAGGTTCTCCTCGATGGTCATCCGCGGGAAGATGTGCCGGCCCTCGGGGGAGTGGGCCAGGCCCAGGGCGACGATCCGGTGCGCGGGCACCGTGTCGATCGGCTCGCCCTGGAACACGATCTTTCCTGTGGTCGGCCGGAGCAGCCCGGAGAGCGTGCGCAGGGTGGTGGTCTTGCCCGCGCCGTTGGTGCCGATCAGGGTGGTGACCTCGCCCTGTTCGACGGTGAAGCTGATGCCCTTGACGGCCTCGATCTTGCCGTAGGCGACGCGGAGGTCCTCGACCTCCAGCAGAGCGGTCACTGGTCGGCCTCCGTTGCGGTGGTGTTTCCTTCGAGCGGGGCGCCCAGGTAGGCGGTGACGACCCGCTCGTCGTTCTGGACGGTCTCCCGGTCGCCCTCGACGATCTTCTCGCCCTGCACCAGCACCGCGGTGCGGTCGCACAGGTTGAAGATGAACTTCATGTCGTGCTCGATCACCAGCACCGCGATCCCGAGGTCCCGGATCGCGAACACCAGCTCCTCGGCGGCCCGGGTCTCCTGCGGGTTCATGCCGGCGGTCGGCTCGTCCAGCAGCAGCAGGCCGGGCTCGGAGGCCAGCGCCCGGGCGATCTCCAGCTTGCGCTGCTCGCCGTAGGGCAGGTTGCGGGCCAGGTGCTCGGACTTCGCGGCCAGGCCGCAGAACTCCAGCAGCTCCATCGCCCGCTCGCGGCTCTCGGCCTCGGCCCGCCGGTAGCCGGGGCCGCGCAGGATCGCCGAGAACAGGCCCTCCTTGGTGCGGGTGTGCCGTCCCACCAGGACGTTCTCCAGCACCGTCATGTTGGAGAACAGTCGGATGTTCTGGAAGGTCCGGGCGATGCCGGCCTGGGTGACCAGGTGCGGCTTGGGCGGCAGCACCTGGCCCTTGTACATGACGACGCCCGAGGTGGGGACGTACAGCCCGGTCAGGCAGTTGAAGAAGGTGGTCTTGCCGGCGCCGTTCGGGCCGATCAGGCCGACGATCTCGCCCTGGCGGACCGTCAGGTTCACCTGGTTGACGGCGGTCAGGCCGCCGAAGCGCATCACCACGTTCGTGGCGGTCAGCACGGGTTCGGCGAGCGGCGCGGGCCCGGCGGGCGCGGTGTCGGTGGTCATGGTGCTCACGCCCCTGCCTTCGAGAGTGCGTCGTCGGTCGGGCCGCCCTGCGCGGGCAGCTCGGCCTCGTGGAACTCCAGCTTCTGTCGGCGGTTGGCGATCAGGCCCTCCGGGCGGAAGCGCATCAGCAGGATCAGCGCGATGCCGAACGCCAGCAGCTGGTAGGACTGCAGGAACTGGAGCTTGGCCGGGATCAGGAACAGCAGCGCCGCACCGACCAGCGGGCCGCTGATGGTGCCCATGCCGCCGAGGATCACCGCGGCCAGCAGGAACGCCGAGTTCGGCGGGACCGGCCCGGCGAACTGGTACTGGTCGGGGGAGACCGCGCCCGCCACGTGGGCCTGCACCGCGCCGGCCAGGCCGGCCAGGGTGGCGCCCAGCGCGAAGGCGATCAGCTTGACCCGGAAGCCGTTGATGCCCATCGCCTCGGCCGCCGTCTCGTCCTCGCGGATCGCCACCCAGGCGCGGCCGATCCGGGAGTTGGCGACCCGGCCGAACACCACCACGACGATCGCGGTGACCACCAGCATCAGCAGCAGATAGTTGCCGAACTTGCCGAGCTGCACGAAACCGAAGTCGTGCGGCTGGCCGAAGTCGAACCCGAACAGGTTGACGTCGGGGATCGCCGCGACGCCGTTCGGGCCGTTGGTCAGGCTCGGGCCGGAGCGGCCGTCCAGGTTGTTCATGGCGATCCGGAAGATCTCACCGAAGCCGAGCGTGACGATCGCCAGGTAGTCGCCGCGCAGCCGCAGCGTCGGGGCGCCGATCACCACGCCGAACACCAGCGCGGCCAGCGCGCCGATCAGCACCGCGACCGGGAACGGCAGGTGCAGGCCGCGGAACACCGAGTACGGCGAGCCGGAGACCAGCGCGGCCGCGTACGCGCCGACGCCGAGGAAGGCGACGTAGCCGAGGTCCAGCAGACCGGCCAGGCCGACCACCACGTTCAGGCCGAGCGCCACGGTGGCGAAGATCAGGATGTTGGCCCCGATCAGCACGTACGTCTCGCTGCTCTGGGTGAACGGGAACGCGCCCGCGGCGGCGAACGCCGCGCCGGTGGTCACCGCGCGGTGGCGGGTGGTCAGTTCGCTCAGCCGACCGACCGCTCCGCAGGCCAGCAGCGCGGCGGTGGCGAACACCGCGAGCAGCAGGAAGCCGATGAACAGCTCGCCGTACTCGGTGGAGATGCCGAACTCGACCACGCCCAGGCCGAGCGCGAACACCGCGGTGATCACCAGGATCTCCGCCCAGGACGGCAGCGCGCGGGCGGCGAGCAGCGGGCGCTCGATCCGGCCGATCCGCAGCCAGGCGTCCAGCAGCTGCCAGAGCCGGTAGCCGAGGATCGCGGCCGGCAGCGCGACGAAGAACCACAGGTTCTCGGTGAAGATCGGCCGGATCCCGGTCGGGACGGCGTTCAGCGCCCAGCCCTGGCCGAAGCCGAGGCGCAGCACCAGGGCGACACCGGCCACCAGGTACCACCACCAGGCCACGGCGGGCTGCTTGACGGTGCGGCGGCGGTCCAGCGGCAGGCCGAGCGCGCCGACCACGGCGAGCAGCGAGCCGACCGCGGCGACCCAGCCGCCCGGGTCGAGGTTGACCAGGCCGTCGAGCTGGACGGCGATCGCGATCACCGAGTACCAGCACACCGCGAGGGTGCCGAGGGCGGCGAACAGCACGCCGTTGTGGCTGCCGGACGGGCTCAGCCAGCGCAGGCCCGTCACGCCGCCCGCGGCGAGCGCCAGCAGCACGGTCAGCAGGCCGCCGGCCAGCGCCAGCCACTGCAGGCCGGCCGGGGAGCCGTAGTAGGTGAGGTCGCCGGGGAACTGGGCGGTCCAAGTCCAGGACATCGCCGCGGACGCGGCGGCCAGCACCCCGCCGGCCACCGTCGCGGCGAGTGCAGCGGCGCGGGGCAGCGGCAGAACGGGCGTGGTCTCGTGGGAAGTTGTCGTCATCTGTTCACGCCCGATCCGCGACGCGCTCGCCGAGCAGGCCCTGCGGCCTCACCAGCAGCACGACGATCAGCAGGACGAACGCCCACACGTTGGCCCAGGCGCCGCCGCCG
Organism: Kitasatospora sp. NPDC059673; assembly: GCF_042734215.1. Classification (NCBI taxonomy): domain Bacteria; kingdom Bacillati; phylum Actinomycetota; class Actinomycetes; order Kitasatosporales; family Streptomycetaceae; genus Kitasatospora; species Kitasatospora sp. NPDC059673. The sequence continues at coordinate 79,777 of NZ_JBHWEN010000022.1, forward strand.
AGCTGATGCATGCCGGGGACGTTCTGGATGTACGCGGTGGCCAGCGATTCGGCGACGCCGAGGACCAGCCCGCCGAGCATCGCACCGTAGATGTTGCCGATGCCGCCCAGGACGGCGGCGGTGAAGGCCTTCAGGCCGGCCAGGAAGCCCATCATGAAGTCGACCTGGCCGTACCGCAGGCCGTGCGCCACGGCCGCGACGGCGGCGAAGGCCGCACCCAGCGCGAAGGCGATCACGATGATCCGGTCGGTGTTGATGCCCATCAGCTTCGCGGTGTCCGGGTCCTGCGCGGTGGCCTGCATGGCCCGGCCGGTGCGGGTGAAGCGCACGAACGAGGCCAGGATCAGCATGCACAGCGGCGCGGCGGCCAGCAGGAACAGGTCGTTGCGCTGGAGGTGGAACAGGCCGAGGCTGACGGTGTCGCCCTCGAACTGCGGGAAGGAGATGGCCTTCTTGGCTCCTGGGTAGAACGCCCAGACCACCTGCTGCAGCGCGATGGACAGGCCGATCGCGGTGATCAGCGGGGCCAGCCGGGGCGCGCCGCGCAGCGGCCGGTAGGCGAAGCGCTCGGCCGCGGTGGCGGTGAGCACGGAGGCGATCACGCCGCCCAGGATCATGACCGGCAGCGCCAGCCAGAGCGAAGTGCCGTGCGGCAGGGCCGCGAAGGCGGTGAGTGCGCCGAAGCCGCCGATCATGAAGATCTCGCCGTGGGCGAAGTTGATGAGTTGGACGATGCCGTAGACCATCGTGTACCCGATGGCGATCAGGCCGTACATCAGGCCGAGCATCAGTCCGTTGGCCAGGTTTTGCGGCAGTTCGTGCACCGCGGGCCTCCGTGTTCAGGGGGTATGAGAAGGCGGGGGGCACTTGTGGCGCCCCCCGCCCGACGGGCTGGTGCGGTGCAGGTGGTCAGCCGTTGTAGGTGCCGCTCTTGACCGGCTTCCAGTCCGGGCCCTTGACGGTGTAGACGGTGAGCTGCTTGTTGGTGGTGTCGCCGTACTGGTCGAAGGAGACCTGGCCGGTGACGCCGGCGAAGTTCACCTTGGCCATCTCGGCCAGCACCTTGGCACGCAGGTCGCTCGGGACCTTGCCGTTGTTGTGCTCGACCGCGGCCTTGACGGCCTGGATGATCGACCAGGCGGCGTCGTAGGAGTAGCCGCCGTACGCGGAGTACGCGTCCTTGTAGCCGGCCGCGGTGTAGTCGGCGACGAAGGTCTTGGCGGAGTCCAGCTCCTCCACCGGGGCGCCGACCGAGGTGGCCAGGTCGCCCTCGCTGTTGCTGTTGGAGAGCTTGATGAACTCGGGGTCGACGAGGCCGTCGCCGCCCATCAGCGGGATCTTCGCGCCGGCCTTCTTGATCTGGTCGGAGAGCGGGCCGCCCTCCGGGTACTCGCCGCCGTAGTACACCGCGTCGGCGCCGGAGGAGGCGACCTTGGTGGCGACCGCGGAGAAGTCCTTGTCGTCCGGGCTGATGTGGTCGGTGCCGACCACGGTGCCGCCGAGCCGCTTGAACTCGCCCTGGAAGATGGCCGCGAGGCCCGCGCCGTAGGTCTTCTTGTCGTCGATGACGTAGACCTTGGTCTTCTTCGCGTCGTTGAACAGGTACTGGGCGGCGTACTTGCCCTGCACCACGTCGGTGGTGGCGGTGCGGAAGTACGTGGAGTACGGGCGGGTGAACTTGTTGCTGCCCCAGTCCGGGCCGAGCGACAGGTCGGGGGTGGTGTTGGCGGGGGAGACCTGGGTCAGCTTGCCGTCGTCGAAGACCTTCTGCATGGTCTGCGAGACGCTGGAGTTCAGCGGGCCGACCACGCCGACGACGTCCTTCATGTCGACCAGGGCGGTGGCGTTCTGCTTGCCGGAGGTCGGGTTGGCCTGGTCGTCCTTGGCCTCGATGGTGAAGGTGACACCGGGGACCAGGTTGTCCTTGTTGGCCTTCTTGGCGGCCAGGTCGGCCGAGTTCTTGATGCCCAGGCCCAGCGCGGACAGCTTGCCGCTGAGCGGGGCGTCCACGCCGATGACCACCTTGGTGGTGCCACCGTTCGCCTGGCCCGACCCCGATCCACCGCCACGCGAGCCACAGGCCGAGAGGGTGAGCGCTCCGGAAACTGCAATGGTCACGACAAGAAGTGAGCTCTTTCGCACGACGGGGGTCTCCTTCTGGACGGAAGACACGCGCACAGGGCTGGCGGTGCCGGAACGCGTCGACCGAGCCCGAAAATCGGACAGGCGGTGACTGGGCGTGACTCTAGACCGGGCGCGGCGGCTCGGGCAGAGGGACGAGAGAGGCTGTGATTCTCTTGTTATGACCACGCCGGAAGTTGATCTCCGTGCGCGGTCGAAAACCCCAGGTGGAGCCCCCGGTTCCGGGCCTCGCTCCGCGGAGTGAACGGTGCGCGTTCTCAACTCCCTGTTCAGGCTTGGGAAATCCGCTTATCGAACAGGTTTGTCCGGCGCGGTCGGGCTGGTCGTCGGCGTCCGATTATCGGGAGCGTCGCAGGTGGCGTGCAGCGCTGCGGACAGGTCGCGGGCGTACGCGTCACCCGGGATCTCGCTCACGGTCTCCATCGCGCGCGCGTTACGCAGGGTGACATCGAGGAAGGGCATTCCGGCGTCCGCCGGGGCCGCCGAACAGTCCGTCACCCGCAGGCCGACCCGCAGCGAGACGGTCTGCCCCGGCGGCACCGTCTGCGGCAGCCAGCCCGACACCACCACCGACAGGCCGCGGTAGCCCTGGCTCACCCCCAGCACGTCCACCGGGCCCGCGCTGGTGTTGTGCACCCTGAGCGACAGTGCGAAGGAGTCCTGCCAGGCCGGCAGCGGACCGCCGTATTCGAACCGGGTGGCCTGCGAGGGGAACGGAAGTGCGGGCGGTGGCGGCGAGTTGGCCTCGGCGGTCGAGCGGTCCATCGCATGCCGGACCGTCAACGCGAGCGCCAGGGCAAGCAACAGCCCCACCACCAAAGATTTCTGACGCAGGCTCAGCAGGCGCGGCGGCTTCTCGACGGACATCCTCGGCTGCGTCCAGGTGCCCTCGCCCGGCTCCACCGGGCTGAGGAACCCCGCCCGCTCGCCCGGTCTTTCGCTCTCTGCGGACATGGCGGCGCCCCCTCGTCCAGCCGAGATTTCCCGTGTCGGGGAGCGGCCAAACCCAGGGGGCGCGTAGGGAGTTGGGGACTTTCGGGCTACAGGTCGCGCAGCATGCAGGTCAGCCGGCAGCTGGTGACCCGGCGGCCGGTGTCGTCCGTCACCGCGATCTCGTAGGTCGCCGCGGTGCGGCCCTTGAACACCGCCGTCGCCACGCCCGTCACCAGGCCGGAGGTGGCCGAGCGGTGGTGGGTGGCGTTCAGGTCCACGCCCACCGCGTAGCGGCCCGGGCCGGCGTGCAGCATCGCGCCGATCGACCCCAGCGTCTCCGCCAGCGCGGCCGAAGCGCCGCCGTGCAGCAGCCCGTACGGCTGCTGGTTGCCCTCCACCGGCATGGTGCCCACCACCCGGTCCGGGGAGGCCTCGACGATGCTGATGCCCAGCTTCTCGCCCAGGTGCCCGCCCGAGAAGGTCTCCGGGCTCACCCCCAGCTTCGCGAAGTGGTCCAGCACGTCCTGGGGCACGTTCAGTACGGGCGCCGCGTCGGTCATGGTGCTCCTGTTCGGGGTTCACTTCGTCTGGCGCGTCGATGGTACGACTGTCTACCTGCCGGTAGGGAGGTGCTCCGCGCCGCGCCCGGAGATGTCGGCCCCGGGTCATAGGATCGGGGAGGCAGTGCAATCCGGCAGGAACAGGATGTGACGTGGCGACACAGGGTGCAGGCAAGAGTGCGGCCGGGCGGCCCCGGCTGATGCTGCTGGACGGGCATTCGATGGCCTACCGGGCCTTCTTCGCCCTGCCGGTGGAGAACTTCTCCACCACCACCGGCCAGCACACCAACGCGGTGTACGGCTTCACCTCGATGCTGGTCAACACCGTCCGCGACGAGGCACCCACCCACCTCGCGGTCGCCTTCGACATCTCCCGGCAGACCTTCCGGGCCGCCGAGTTCCCGGACTACAAGGCCAACCGCGCCAAGTCCCCCGACGAGTTCCGCAGCCAGATCCCGCTGATCTTCGAACTCCTCGACGCCATGCGGATCCCCCGGCTCACCGCCGAGGGCTTCGAGGCCGACGACATCATCGCCACCCTCGCCACCGCCGCCGTGGCCGAGGGCTTCGAGGTGCTCATCGTCACCGGAGACCGGGATTCGCTCCAACTGGTCAACGAGCACGTCACGGTGCTCTACCCGACCAAGGGCGTCTCCGAGTTGACGCGCTACACGCCCGAGAAGGTCACCGAGAAGTACGGCGTGCGCCCCGACCAGTACCCGGACCTCGCGGCGCTGCGCGGCGACCCGTCCGACAACCTGCCCGGTATCCCCGGCGTCGGCGAGAAGACCGCCGCGAAGTGGGTCAACCAGTTCGGCTCCTTCGAGGAGTTGGTCAACCGGGCCGACGAGGTCAAGGGCAAGATCGGCGAGAAGCTCCGCGAGCACCTCGACTCCGTCAAGCGCAACCGGATCCTCACCGAACTCGTCCGGGACGTCGAACTCCCGCTCGCCGTACCGCAGTTGGAGCGCACGCCGTTCGACCGGGAGGAAATCGCCCGGCTGATGGAGGCGTTGGAGTTCCGCAACCCCAACTTCCGCGACCGGGTGCAGGGCATCGACCCGGCCGGCGCCGAGGCCGCCGCCGAGATCCCCACCGGCCCCGCCGTCGAGGGCGACCTGCTCATCGAACCCGGCGCGCTCACCGCCTGGCTGGAGGAGCACACCGGTGGCGGCGAACGCACCGCGCTCGCCGCCGACTACGAATGGGCCCTCGGCGCCGGCCGGGTCAAGCAGGTCGCCCTCGCCACCGGCACCGCCGCCGCCTGGTTCGACCCCGTCACGCTGGACGAGAACGACGACCGGGCCTTCACCGCCTGGCTCGCCGACCCCGACCGCCCCAAGGCCCTGCACATCGCCAAGCAGGTCATCCGCGCCTTCGCCGAACAGGGCTGGCAGTTCGCCGGCGTCACCGCCGACACCGCGCTCGCCGCCTACCTGGAGAAGCCCGGCCGCCGCACCTTCACCCTCGACGTCCTCGCCGAGGAGTACCTGGCCCGCTCGCTCGCCCCCGCCGCCCAGGCCGAGACCGGCCAGCTCAGCTTCGACGCCGACGAACCCGACCCCACCGCCGGCGCCCAGGCCCTGATGACCGAGGCCCGCGCCGTCCACGACCTCGCCGAACTCTTCGACACCCGGCTCGAGGAGGTCGGCGCCGCCAAGCTGTTCCACGACATGGAACTGCCCATCGCCGAACTCCTCGCCCGGATGGAGCGCTACGGCATCGCCGCCGACCGCGCCTGGCTGCAGGGCCTGGAGGCCCAGTTCGCCGCCGAGATCCAGCGCTGCGTCGAAGAGGCGCACGCCGCCGCCGGCCGCGAGTTCAACCTCGGCTCCCCCAAGCAGCTCCAGGAAATCCTGTTCGGCGACCTCGCCCTGCCCAAGACCAAGAAGATCAAGACCGGGTACACCACCGACGCCGACGCCCTCACCTGGCTCGCCACCCAGACCGACAACGAACTGCCGGTCATCCTGCTCCGCCACCGCGACCAGGCCAAGCTGCGCACCACCGTCGAGGGCCTGCTCAAGACCGTCTCCCCGCAGGGCCGCATCCACACCACCTTCAACCAGATGGTCGCCGCCACCGGCCGGCTCTCCTCCCAGGACCCGAACCTGCAGAACATCCCCGTCCGCACCGAGGAAGGCCGCGCCATCCGTCGCGCCTTCGTGGTCGGCGAGGGCTACGAGTCGCTGCTCACCGCCGACTACTCGCAGATCGAACTGCGCATCATGGCGCACCTGTCCGAGGACGAGGCCCTGATCGAGGCCTTCGCCTCCGGCGAGGACCTGCACACCACCGTGGCCTCCCAGGTCTTCTCGGTCTGCCCCGACGGGGTCGACGCCGAGATGCGCCGCAAGATCAAGGCCATGTCGTACGGCCTCGCCTACGGCCTGTCCGCGTACGGCCTGGCCCAGCAGCTCGGCATCAAGCCCGGCGAGGCCCAGGGCCTGATGGACACCTACTTCGAGCGCTTCGGCGGCGTCCGCGACTACCTGCACAACGTGGTCGAGGAAGCACGCGCCGTCGGCTACACCGAGACCCTGCTCGGCCGCCGCCGCTACCTGCCCGATCTCACCAGCGACAACCGCCAGCGCCGCGAGATGGCCGAACGCATGGCCCTCAACGCCCCCATCCAGGGCTCCGCCGCCGACATCGTCAAGATCGCCATGCTCCGGGTGGACGAAGCCCTCCGGGCCGCCGGTCTCGGCTCCCGCATGCTCCTCCAGGTCCACGACGAAATCGTCCTCGAACTCGCCCCCGGCGAGCGCGAACCGGTCGAAACCCTGGTCCGCGAGCAGATGGCCGCCGCCTATCCGCTGCGCGCCCCGCTCGACGTCTCGGTCGGCGTCGGCCCCAACTGGGAGGCCGCCGCCCACTGATCCCTTGCGGCGCGGCCCCGCCGGTCCCGAGACTGGCCCGGTGATCGAACCGCGTGCCCCCTTCGCCGACAAGCCCACCCTGGTGGGCGAGAAGGTCCTCCTGCGTCCCGTCCGGCCGCAGGAGGACCTTCCGCTGCTCCGCGTCCTGCTCCAGGACGCGGAGATCCTCCGCTGGACCTCCGGTTCCTGGACCCCTGCCGTCCCCGATTGGGACGAGGCGCTGGAGCGCCGCACCATCGACCGGTACCGCACCCGCAACGACCGGACCGACTGCCTCGACCTGATCGTGGTCGACAGGTCCACCGGCCGCGGCGTCGGCGAGATCGGCCTCGACGAGTGGGACGAGCCCGGCAACTCCTGCACCCTCCGCATCGCCCTCGGCCCCGACGGCCGCGACCGGGGCCTCGGCCCCGAGGCAATTCGCCTCCTCACCGACCACGCCTTCCGCGTCCTCGGCCTCCACCGCGTCTCGCTCTCCGTGCACCGCCTCAACAGCCGCTGCCATGTCTTCCAGAAGGCGGGGTTCAGGGTCGAGGGGGTGCGGCGGCGTGCCCTGCCGTTCAACGGACGGTGGGTCGACCGCGTCGAAATGGCGGCCCTCGCGGAGGACTGGGGCCATGAACTGCCCCCCGGCCCGGACCCGGAGCGTCCCGCCGGCGTCCTGGAGGACGACCCCGAGCGCAGGCTGACGGACGCCGAGTGGACCAGGCTCCGCGACTACCTGCGGCGCTACGTCGTGCACGAGCTCGACCAGTGGGAGTGCTGGCGCATCGACACGGCCCACGGCCCGATCGCCATGACGCTCAGCAACGCGTTCCGGGAGGACGACCACCCCGGGGCGTGGCGCGCGATCTGATCCGGACGTCCGCTAATTCGATTGCCTCGGTCGCCAGGGGCTCGGAGACTGGCCGGATGACTGATCAACTTGCCGTCCCGACCGCCACCTTCGCCGACAAGCCGACGCTGGAGGGGGAGCGGATCGTGCTCCGGCCGGTGCGGCCGGAGGAGGATCTGCCGATGCTCCGGGTGATGCTCGAGGACCCGGAGGTGCTCAAGTACACCTCGGACGAGTACACCCCCGTGGCGCCCGAGTGGGACGAGGCGATGGAGAAGCACATCGTCGACTGGTACACCACCCGCAACGAGCAGACCGACCGGCTCGACCTGATCATCGTGGACAAGTCCACCGGCCGGGGCGTCGGCGAGGTCGTCCTCAACGAGTGGAGCGAACCCAACCGCTCCTGCAACCTCCGGATCTGCATCGGCCCCGACGGCCGCGACCGGGGCTTCGGCACCGAGGCCGTCCGGATGGCCACCGACCACGCCATCCGCGCCCTCGGCCTCCACCGGGTCTCGCTCAACGTCTACGCCTTCAACGGCCGCGGTCAGCGCGCCTACGAGAAGGCCGGCTACAAGGTCGAGGGCGTCCGCCGCAAGGCGCTGCGCTGGGGCGACGAGTGGATCGACGACATCGACATGGCCGTCCTCGCGGAGGACTGGGTGTGACCCGGCCTCACTTGCGCGGGTTGGCCCGGCGGGTGGGTTCGGCCGTGGTCGGGTCCTCCGGCCACGGGTGGCGGGGGTAGCGGCCGCGCAGGTCGGCCCGGACGGCGCGGTAGCCCTCGCGCCAGAACGCGGCCAGGTCGCCGGTAACGGCGGCCGGCCGGCCCGCGGGGGAGAGCAGGTGGACGGTGAGCGGGGCGCGGCCGTCGGCGAGGGCCGGGGCGGCGTCCCAGCCGAACAGCTCCTGGAGCTTGACGGCGAGGACGGGGCGGTCGCCCGCGTAGTCCACCCGGATCCGGCTGCCGCTGGGCACGGTGATCCGCTCGGGGGCCAGCTCGTCCAGCCGGCCGGCCTGGCCGCTCGCCCAGGGCAGCAGCCGCTGAAGCGCGGCGGCGGTGTCGATCCGCTCCAGGTCGGCGCGGCGCCGGGCCCGCGACAGCTCCGGCTCCAGCCACTGCTCGGCGGCGGTCAGCAGCGCGGCGTCACTCACGTCCGGCCACACCCCGCCCAGGGTGCGGTGCAGGAACGCCAGCCGCTCCCGCAGCCCGGCCGCGGCCGGCGGCCAGCTCAGCAGGGCGGAGACCCCCTCGCGGGCCAGGCCCTCCAGCAGCGCCTCGCGCACCAGCGCCGGATCGGGCGCCGTCAGTGGCACCGCGGCGAGCTCGATCGCGCCGAGGGTCTCCACCCGGCGGGCCGTCACCTCCCGCTGCCGGGCCGACCAGTGGACCTCCTCCCGCCCGTCCAGCAGCGGCGCACCTGCCCGGCGGGCCGTCGCCTCGTCGATCGCCACCGCCCGCAGCACCCGCGCCGACGGCGACCCGGCGGGCCGGTCGGCCACCGCGATCGCCAGCCACCCGCCGGCCGGCAGCCGCGAGCCGCCCTGCACCTGGGCGGCCGTCCCGGAGGCCATCAGGTACGCGCCCTCGCCGCCCTCCCGGGCCCGGGCCAGCCGCTCCGGGTACGCCAGGCCGACCACCAGCCCGACGGCCGCGGCGTCCGGGAGACCGCCCGGTGAACCTTCGACCTGGCGCTCCAGCCGCCGGGTCTCGTCCTTCCAGCGGCGCGCGTACGGGTCGTTGCTCTGCTTGACGGTGCGCCAGATGTGGGCCAGGTCGTCGCCGAGGGCGCGCGGCGGCTCCTCGGACAGCAACGCGACCAGCTCGGCGGCCCGCCGGGAGCCCACCGCTGCGGCGCCGTCGAGCAGCGCCCGGGCCAGCCGGGGGTGCAGGCCGGTGCGGGCGATCGCCCGGCCGCGTTCGGTGGGGCGGCCGTCGGCGTCCACCGCGTCCAGCGCGCGCAGGGTGGCGCGGGCGGCGGCCATCGCCCCGGCGGGCGGCGGGTCGGGGAGGGTGAGGCCGCCGGCGTCCGGGTCGCCCCAGCAGGCGGCCTGCAGGGCGAACGAGGTCAGGTCGGCGAGTGCGATCTCCGGCGTGGGGAAGCGGGCGGCGCGGGCGTCCTCCACCTCCGCCCAGCACCGGTACACCGTGCCCGGGGCCTCGCGTCCGGCCCGGCCGGCCCGCTGCCGGGCGGCGGCCAGCGAGGTGCGGACGGTGACCAGCCCGGACAGGCCGCGGGCGTGGTCGGTGCGCGGCTCCCTGGTCAGCCCGGAGTCGACCACCACCCGCACGCCCGGCACCGTCAGCGAGGACTCGGCGACCGAGGTGGCCAGCACCACCCGCCGCCGCTCGCCGGGGCTCAGCGCCGCGTCCTGCACGGCCGGCGGCGCCTGCCCGTGCAGCTGCAGCACCTCGACGCCGTCCAACTGCCCGGCCACCCGGGCGATTTCACCCACCCCCGGCAGGAAGCACAGCACATCCCCGGCCCGCTCGGCGAGCGCCCGGCGGACCGTCGCCGCGACGTGCGCGAGCAGCGCCGGATCGACCTTCGTCCCGTGCGGCGGGCGGACGGTACCGGGCGGCGGCGCCCACACCACCTCCACCGGGTGCGAGACGCCCTCGGCGGCCACCACCAGTGCGCCGTCCAGCAGTTCGGCCCAGGCGTCGGTGTCGGCGGTGGCCGAGGCCAGCAGCAGCCGCAGCTCCGGGCGCAGGGCCGCCCGGACGTCCAGCAGGAACGCCAGCGCGGTGTCCGCGTCCAGGTGCCGCTCGTGGCACTCGTCGAGCACCACCACGTCCACGCCCGGCAGCTCCGGGTCGCGCTGAAGGCGCTGCAGCAGGACGCCGGTGGTGACCACCTCGACCCGGGTGTCCGGGCCGACCCGGCGCTCGCCGCGCACCGTGAACCCGACCCGCCCGCCGACCGGCTCGCCCAGCAGCCAGGCCATCCGCCGGGCCGCGGCCCGCACCGCCAACCGGCGCGGCTCGGCGACCAGCACCCGGCGCGGCGGGCCCGGGACGGGGCTACCTCCCAGCCCGCTCGGGGCTGGGGGAGCGTCCAGCAGACCCGCCAGCGCGAGTGGCACCAGGGTGGTCTTGCCGGTGCCCGGCGGCGCGGACAGCACCGCCGCGCCGTGCTCCTCCAACGCCGCGGTCAACCCGGGCAGCGCGGTGCGGACCGGCAGTTCGAGCCCCCCGGTGCGCACCGTCAGCCGTCCCGGCGGGCGACGAAGATCGCCGTCCCGGGGATGTGCCGGCCGCGCAGCGGGCTCCAGCCGCCCCACTCCTGCTCCAGCTCCTCCGGCCACTCCGGCTCGATCAGGTCGAGCAGCGTGAACCCGGCCCCCACCAGCTCCCGCACCCGGTCGCCCAGCGTCCGGTGGTGCTCGACGTAGGTCGCCACGCCCTGCTCGTCCTGCTCCACGTACGGTGTGCGGTCGAAGTACGAGGAGGACGCCGTCAGGCCCTCCTCGCCCGGCTCGTCCGGGAACGCCCAGCGGATCGGGTGCGTCACCGAGAACACCCACCGCCCGCCCGGCCGCAGCACCCGGTGCACCTCGCGCATCAGCCGCGCGGTGTCCGCGCTGAACGGCACCGCGCCGTACGCCGAGCACGCGTGGTCGAACGAGCCGTCCGCGAACGGCAGCGCCGCGCCGTCCGCCTGCACCACCGCGACCGGCTCCAGACCGCGGCCCAGGTCGATCCGCCGCGAGTGCTGCAACTGCCGGTACGAGATGTCCAGCGCCACTGGCCGGGCCCCCTGCGCCGCCAGCCAGCGCGAGCACTGGGCGGCCCCCGAGCCGATCTCCAGCACCTGCGCGCCCTTCAGTGCCGCCGGCTCCCCGAGCAGCCGCACCTCGGCCTCGTCCACCCCCTCCGGGCACCAGGTGAACCGGTCGTCACCGAGGAACTCCCCGTGCTCGTCCTGGTACTCGTCCGCGTTCCGGTCCCACCAGTGCCGACTCGCCCGGCTCGACTCCACCTCCCCGACCTCCCGGCGGAGCGCCTCGTCGCCGTCGTCGTCCTGATCGGACTCGACGTGGTAGGCGCTCGGGACGTCGTACTCGGCGGGGTCGTAGTCGCGGGGCGCGATGGGACCGGGGGTGGTGGAGTGGGTCATGGAATCCGTCACGTAAGGTATGGGATGCGGAAGCGCCGCTGCCGCGGAGCCGGTCCCTTGCGGGGCCGGGTCGGGCTGTGGCATCCGGGGTAGGGCCGGTGTTCGAGCCGCCGCGAGGTGCGCCTTCGGAGGATATGGCCTGATCCGTCCCGGCCTCTACCGGTCTTGCCGTCTTCGGCATTGACCGTGTCCGGGTGTCCCCGTATGCTACAAGTTGCGCTGCGGGCCTGCGCGCCTCGGACGGAGCAGGTCGCGCTCGCATCTGTCGAAGACCCCACGGTCGTCAGACGGACACCGGGATTCCGATCGCAGGAATCTTTTCGGTGGCCGTTTTCTGGCCTGTACGGCTTTCGGTGGGAGCGATCAGGGCCCTCCGCGTGGCATTACTACGACTTCATGTCCGTACCGGAGCCCTTTTCCTAATGACGAGCCCCACCGACACCTCTGTCAGCACCACCCCGCAGGTTGCGGTCAACGACATCGGCGACGCCGAGGCCTTCCTCGCCGCCATCGACGAGACCATCAAGTACTTCAACGACGGCGACATCGTTGAGGGCGTCATCGTGAAGGTCGACCGTGACGAGGTGCTCCTCGACATCGGTTACAAGACCGAGGGTGTCATCCCGTCCCGTGAGCTCTCGATCAAGCACGACGTCGACCCCCACGAGGTTGTCGCGGTCGGCGACAACATCGAGGCCCTGGTTCTCCAGAAGGAGGACAAGGAGGGTCGCCTGATCCTGTCCAAGAAGCGCGCCCAGTACGAGCGCGCCTGGGGCACGATCGAGAAGATCAAGGAAGAGGACGGCATCGTCACCGGTACCGTCATCGAGGTCGTCAAGGGTGGTCTCATCCTCGACATCGGCCTCCGTGGCTTCCTCCCGGCCTCGCTGGTCGAGATGCGCCGCGTCCGCGACCTCCAGCCCTACGTGGGCAAGGAGCTCGAGGCGAAGATCATCGAGCTGGACAAGAACCGCAACAACGTGGTCCTGTCCCGCCGTGCCTGGCTCGAGCAGACCCAGAGCGAGGTCCGCCAGACCTTCCTCACCACCCTGCAGAAGGGCCAGGTCCGCTCCGGCGTCGTTTCCTCGATCGTCAACTTCGGTGCGTTCGTGGACCTCGGCGGCGTCGACGGTCTGGTGCACGTCTCCGAGCTGTCCTGGAAGCACATCGACCACCCGAACGAGGTTGTCGAGGTCGGCCAGGAGGTCACCGTCGAGGTTCTCGACGTTGACATGGACCGCGAGCGCGTCTCCCTGTCGCTGAAGGCGACCCAGGAGGACCCGTGGCAGCAGTTCGCCCGCACCCACCAGATCTCGCAGGTCGTGCCGGGTAAGGTCACCAAGCTGGTTCCGTTCGGTGCGTTCGTCCGCGTGGACGAGGGCATCGAGGGCCTGGTCCACATCTCCGAGCTGGCCGAGCGCCACGTCGAGATCCCGGAGCAGGTCGTCCAGGTCGGCGACGAGATCTTCGTCAAGGTCATCGACATCGACCTTGAGCGTCGTCGCATCAGCCTCTCGCTGAAGCAGGCCAACGAGTCCCTCGGTGCCGACCCGGCGTCGGTCGAGTTCGACCCGACCCTGTACGGCATGGCTGCCTCGTACGACGACCAGGGCAACTACATCTACCCGGAGGGCTTCGACCCCGAGGCGAACGACTGGCTGCCCGGCTTCGAGAAGCAGCGCGAGGAGTGGGAGCGGCAGTACGCCGAGGCCCAGGCCCGCTTCGAGCAGCACCAGGCCCAGGTCATCAAGTCCCGCGAGGCCGACGCCGCTGCCGCGGCCGAGGCCGGCGAGGAGGCCCCGGTGTCCGGTGGCGGCTCGTACTCCTCCAGCAGCGACGAGGGCTCTGGCGCGCTTGCCTCGGACGAGGCCCTGGCCGCTCTGCGCGAGAAGCTGGCCGGTGGCCAGAGCTGAATCGCTCTCGCTGAGTAGCTGACTCAACAGGAACCCCCCACCCAGGCTTGCCCTGGGCGGGGGGTTCCTGCTTTTTTGCGCCCACCCAGGGCAAGGCGCTGCGCGCGGCCGGGCTGGGTTTTGTTGGAGTTGCGCCCACCCGCCCGCCCGAGCACCCACCAGCGAAGGTGCGCTGCGCGCGGCGATGGGGCGGGGCAGGTGCGCTGCGCGCGACAGCGGGGCTTGGTGCTGCGCCCACCCACCCGAGCACCCGCTTTCGCCATGGCCCGCCGCCTGCGGCGCCGTGTACTTCCGTCCTGGCTCGCTGCTCACGGTGGTGTTGTTCGACGGCGGGTGCTCGGGCGGGCGGGTGGGTGGGAGCGGGGGAGCTTAAGTGGCGTTTATGTGAAGGGAATTGTGAGATGAGGCTCATCATCCGCCTATAGGACGTTCGGGAAGTCGCGCATACATTGAGGTGACTTGTCCGAAAGGCTCCCCGCATGCGCAGCTCTCGCCCCACCGCAGCAGAGGTCGAGGTTTCCCAGGTTTCCGGTCGGTTGGCCGGGCTTGGGCGAGTGTGTTTCCGGCACCGGCGTTGGGTGTTGGGGGTGTGGGCGGTGGTGCTCGCGGCGGGGGTGCTGATCGGCGGGCGGGTGTTCGAGGGGTCGGTCGCGGGGACGGGCACCGGGGGGTCGGAGTCGGCCCGTGGCGTCGCGGTCGTGCAGGCGGCGGACCCGGTGCAGGGCACCGTCACCGCGGTGGTGGACGGGCCCCAGGTGGGCAGCGAAGGCGTGCGGACGGCCGTCCAGCAGGCGAGTACCGAGGTGGCGAAGCTGCCGGGCGTGCTCTCGGTGGCGGACACGTACTCGACGCAGGGGCAGCTGACCGCCGACGACGGCCGGGCGTCGCTGGTGAACGTGCGGATGGCGGACGGGGCGAGCGCCAAGCAGCTGAGCGCGGTGACCGACCGGCTGGAGCGGATCACTGCGGACGGGGCGCACACCGTGGTGGGCGGCGATCTGGTGCTGCAGCAGGAGGTGAAGGACCAGACCGCGAAGGACACCCGTTTCGGGGAGATCGTGACGTTGCCGCTCACCCTGATCGTGATGGTGCTGGTGTTCGGCGGGCTGGCCGCGGCCGGTTTGCCGGGGATCGGGGCGGTGGCCTCGGTGGGCGGGGCGCTGCTGGCGATGTTCGGGTTCAGCAAGATCATGGACATCGACACCAGCGTGCTGCCGATCGCGACGGTGCTGGGGTTGGGCCTGTCGATCGACTACGCGCTGCTGATGGTGAACCGTTTCCGCGAGGAGCGCGGCCTGGGCGCGACGATCGCGCAGGCGGTGGAGCGGACGTCGGCGACGGCCGGCCGGACGGTGGCGTTCTCGGGGCTGACGGTGGCGGTGGCGCTGAGCGGCCTGTTCGTGTTCACCAGCCCGGTGTTCCGGGCGGTCGCGGCGGCGGGCGTGAGCGTGGTGGTGATCGCGGTGGCGGCGGCCCTGACGCTGGTGCCGGCGCTGCTGGGCTTCATGGGGCGGCGGATCAAGGCGCCGAGCACGCCCGTCCCGGACGAGGGGTTCTTCTCCCGGACGGTGCGCCGGGTGCAGCGGCGGGCGGTGCCGGTGATGCTGGCGTGCGTGGCGCTGCTGCTCGCGGCGGGGGCGCCGTTCCTGGGCTCGCACTTCCGCAACTCGGGCGCCGATGTGCTGCCGAAGAGTTTCGCCTCCCGGCAGGTAGCCGAGGCCGTGCAGGAACGTTTCCCGGCGCAGGTCCCGGCCCCCGTACAGGTGGTCGTCAAGGGCACGCCGCAGCAGGCGCAGCACTACGCGGACACCGTGGTGGCGAAGCTGCCGGGCGTGTCGGGCGTGCGGGCCGTCACCCCCGTCTCGGAGGGGGTGCAGACCGTGGACGTGCTGGTGAAGGGTGACCCGCAGGGCGCGGAGGCCAAGCGGGTGGTCGGTGAGCTGCGCGAGCACCGGGGCGGCCTGGAGACGTACGTGACGGGGGACGCGGCGTCGCTGGTGGACTTCCAGCACGAGATCGGCTCGCGCGGGCCGTGGGCGGTGGGCCTGGTCGCGGCGGGGACGCTGGTGCTGCTGTTCATGATGACCGGCTCGGTGGTGCTGCCGATCAAGGCGCTGCTGATGAACGTGCTGTCGCTGGGCGCCTCGCTGGGCGCGCTGACGCTGGTGTTCCAGCACGGGTACTTCAGCGGGCTGCTCGGGTTCACCCCGACCGGCGGTCTGGAGACGATGATCCCGGTGCTGGTGTTCGCCTTCGCGTTCGGGCTGTCGATGGACTACGAGGTGTTCCTGCTGTCCCGGATCAAGGAGCTGTACGACCAGGGCCACGGCTGCCTGCGGTCGGTGGAACTGGGCCTCCAGCGAAGCGGTCGGATCATCACCTCGGCCGGCCTGCTGATGGTGATCGTGTTCGCCGGATTCGCCGCCGGACAGATGCTGATGGTCAAGCAGATGGGCGTTGCGCTCGCCGTCGCCGTCGCCGTGGACGCCACCCTGGTGCGCACCCTGCTGGTGCCCGCCACCATGTCCTTGTTCGGCCGACTCAACTGGTGGGCACCCGCCCCGCTGCGCCGCCTGCACCGGATCATCGGCCTCAGCGAGCACGTCGAACTGCCGCCGCTGCGCCAGGCCGCGCTGCCCGCGCCGCGCACCGCCGAACAGTCCGCGCTGGTGCGTGCGTCCTAGGCTCTGTCCGGTCGATCGCGCCCGGCAGGATCGGCCGGTCAGACCCTAGGCTTGGGGCATGCGACTGACGAAGTTCGGCCACGCCTGCGTCCGGATCGAGCACGCGGAAGGGGCGGTGCTGATCGACCCCGGCATGTTCACCGGCCCCGAGGTGGTGCGGGACGTGAACGCCCTGCTGATCACCCACGAGCACGCCGACCACTTCACCGAACCGCTGGTGCGGGCCGCCGTCGAGGCCAACCCCGGGCTGCGGGTCTTCACCAACCGCTCGGTGGCCCGGCAGCTGGAAGGCATCGGCGCGCGCGTGACGGTGGTCGGCGAGGGCGACGCGTTCGAGCTGGACGGGCTGCCGGTGACGGTGCACGGCGAGTGGCACGCGGAGATCCACCGGGACATCGAGCGGATCCCGAACATCGGCTTCCTGCTCGGCGGCCGGGTGTTCCACCCGGGCGACGCGCTGACGGTCCCGCCGGACACCGTCGACACGCTGCTGCTGCCGCTCGGCGCGCCCTGGCTGCGGGCCGGCGAGCTGGTCGACTACCTGCGCGACGCCCGGCCCCGGCAGGCGGTGGCGATCCACGAGGAGACGCTCAGCCAGACCGGGCGGGCCATCCACGGGCGGCTGCTCGGCCCGCAGGGGCCCGGCACCGGCGGCGTGGCGTACCGGACTCTCGACATCGGCGAAGCGCTCGACCTGGTCTGACCCCGCAGCCCGGACGGCCGGGCCATGGCGGCCGCGAGCGGTCGGCCGGTGCGTGTCGGGGTCGGTCTTCTGTGCCGCGCGCATCTGGTCTCTGACCCTCGCAGCCGGACGGCCGGGCCATGGCGGCCGCGAGCGGTCGGCCGGTGTGCGTCGGGGTCGATCTCCGATGCGGCGCGCATCTGGTCTCTGAACCCCGCAGGCCGGACAGCCGGGCCATGGCGGCCGCGAGCGGTCGGCCGGTGCGCGTCGGGGTCGATCTCCGATGCCGCGCGCACCTGCCGGCCGAGCCGCCCGGCCTCGGAGGTTTCAGACGGCCGGCGCGGCGGCCGTGAACGGGCGGCCGTCCAGCGTCCAGTGCGGGTCGGGGACGATCTCCAGCGCCGCGTACACGTGCGCCGCGACGTCGGTGTGGTGCAGCGGGCCGACCGGTGCACCCGGGGTGATGCCGGGGCCGGAGGCGGCGATCCACGCGGTGCGCTCCAGCGCGCTGCGGCCGCCGTGGCCGCCGGCGTCCACGTGGCCGTGGTCGGTGACCACGATCACCGTCCACTCCTCGGCGGCGTACGTGGACCGCTCCCGCAGGGCGGCCAGCAGGCGGCCGAGGCGGACGTCGGCGGCCTCGATCGAGCGGCGGTAGTCCTCGCCGCAGCCGCGGAAGTGCGCGGTCTCGTCGACCGCGCCGAGGTAGACGAAGGAGGCCTGCGGGTCGTCGTCGGAGCGGGCGAGCACGTACTCGGCCTCGGCGGTGACCCGCTCGTCGCAGACCTCCCACGCCTCCGGAGTGTCCTCCAGCGGCGCGATGTACGAGAGCCGGCCGGGCGCGGCGAACAGCGGGCCGCCGTCGCGGGCCAGGAACAGCGGCTCCCAGCCGCCGACCGCGAAGGTGCGGCGGCGGTGCGCCTTGGCCAGGCGGGTGGTGAAGTCCGGGAACACGTCGAGCCGGTGGCCGCCCAGGTGGTTGCCGAGCACGCCGTGCTTGGCGACGCCGACACCGGTGGCGATGGTCGCCCAGCACGGGCCGGACATGGTCGGGGTGGCGTCGTCCACCTCGACCGGGCCGAGGAAGCCGGCGGCGGCGACCGCGTCCAGGTGCGGGGTGTGCAGCTCGGGCAGCAGGTCGAGTCGGACGCCGTCGATGCCGACGACCAGGACCCGGCGCGGGCCGGCGGGCCAGTTGCTGGACACGGGTGGTGCTCCGATCGTTCGAGGGTGGTGCAGGTGTTCGGCACCCTAGCGGCCGGACCGGGCCCGTGGAGCTGTATGGACAACTCTTTTCGGGCGCCCCTTGGACGGAGGGCCGGAGAGTTCCCGCGAAGTTCGCCCGGCGGTCGCCCCGAGTTCCGTCCCGCCCGGGCCGCTGCGGGCGCTCCCGTACGGGCCGGTAGCCTGACGGCATGCTGAGGATCGGACTGACGGGCGGCATCGGCGCGGGCAAGAGCGAGGTCTCCCGCCAACTGGCCGCGCTGGGCGCGGTGATCATCGATTCGGACGCGATCGCCCGCGAGGTGGTCGCCCCCGGAACACCCGGACTGGCCGCCGTGGTCGCCGAGTTCGGCCCCGAGGTGCTGCTGCCGGACGGCTCGCTCGACCGCCCCGCGCTCGGCCGGATCGTCTTCGCCGACCCGGCCCGGCTGGCCGCGCTCAACGCCGTCGTGCACCCGCTGGTGCGGGCCCGCTCCGCCGAACTGGAGGCCGCCGCCG
Organism: Kitasatospora sp. NPDC059673; assembly: GCF_042734215.1. NCBI lineage: Bacteria > Bacillati > Actinomycetota > Actinomycetes > Kitasatosporales > Streptomycetaceae > Kitasatospora > Kitasatospora sp. NPDC059673. The sequence continues at coordinate 98,251 of NZ_JBHWEN010000022.1, forward strand.
GGCCGGACGCGATCGTCGTGCACGACGTGCCGCTGCTCGCCGAGAACGGCCTCGCCCCGCTGTACGACCTGGTCGTGGTCATCGACGTCCCCGACGCCGAACGCCTGCGCCGCCTCACCGCCCTGCGCGGCATGCCCGAGGACGAGGCCCGCGCCCGGATGGCCGCCCAGGCCACCCGCGAGGACCGGCTCGCCGTCGCCGACCTCGTCCTCGACAACAGCGGCGACCTCGACGGCCTCACCACCCGCGTCCAGGAGCTGTGGCGGCAACTGGAGCAACGCAACGCCTGACCCGCACCCGGCCTGACCTGCGCCGATCCGGCCGCAGCGGCCTGTGCCGACCGGGCCGCGGCGCGCGGGCGGGCGGCCCCGACCCGATGCTGGGACGAGGAGGGCGCGGCGGACGGCCCCGCCCGGGGTCGTCGGCTGGGGGCCGGTCGCGATGAGTTCCGGCAGAAGATGGTCCGCGGTGCCGTGCGGGCGGCGTCGGAAGTGGGTGGTGCTGGCGCTGTGGCTGGTGCTGCTGGTGGCCGCCGTGCCGCTGGCCGGGAAGCTGACGGGCGCCGAGGACAACCAGGCGTCCAGCTGGCTGCCCGCGAACGCCGAGTCGACCCGGGTGCTGGACGCGCAGCGCCGGTTCCAGCCGGTGGAGACCGCCCAGGCCGTGGTGGTGTACCAGCGGCCGGGCGGCATCACCGCCGAGGACCACGCCAAGGCGGTGCGCGACGCCGAGAACTTCACCACCGCGCCGCACGTGGTCGCGCCGGTGGTCGGGCCGACCGTCTCCGCGGACGGGCAGGCGATGCAGACCGTGGTGCCCGTCGAGGTCGGTACCAACGGGTGGAACAACCTCCGCCCGGCCGTGGACAGCATGCGCGCCACCGCCACCACCGACGCGCCCGCCGGGCTGGTCATCCACGTCACCGGTCCCGCCGGGATCGCCGCCGACCAGGCGAAGACCTTCGCGGGCATCGACAGCACCCTGCTGTTCGCGACCGTCGGCGTGGTGATCGTCCTGCTGCTGCTCACCTACCGCAGCCCCGTGCTGTGGCTGCTGCCGCTGCTGTCCGCCGGGGCGGCGCTGATGGTGGCCGAGGCCGTCATCTACCTGCTGGCCAAGCACGCCGGGCTGGTCGTCAACGGGCAGAGCGCCGGCATCCTGATCGTGCTGGTGCTCGGCGCGGGCACCGACTACGCGCTGCTGCTGACCGCCCGTTATCGGGAGGAACTGCGACGCCACGAGGACCGGCACGAGGCGATGGCCGCCGCCCTGCACCGGGCCGGGCCGGCGATCCTGGCCAGTTCGGCGACGGTCGTCGCGTCCATGCTCTGCCTGCTGGTCGCCGAGATGAACTCCACCCGCGGCCTCGGACCGGTCTGCGCGATCGGCGTACTCGTCGCCCTGCTCGCCATGCTCACCCTGCTGCCCGCGCTGCTGGTGGCGTTCGGACGCTGGGTGTTCTGGCCGGTCCGCCCCGGCTACGGCACGCCCGAGCCGACCAGGACCGGGCGCTGGGCGCGAATCGGCACCTGGATCGCCGACCGCCCCCGCAAGGTGTGGATCGGGACCGCGCTCGCCCTGGCCGCCTGCACCGCCGGACTGGTGTCACTGAACGCGACCGGCCTGAGCGTCGCCGGATCGTTCACCGGCACACCCGACTCCGTCACCGGCCAACAGGTGCTCGCCGCGCACTTCCCGGGTGGGACGGGCGCGCCGCTCTCGGTGATCAGCAACGCCGGGCCACCACTGGACGCCGTCCGGCAGGCCACCGCGAGCACCCCCGGAATCGCCGGGATCGGCCCCGCCGAGGTGCGCGGCGGCGAGGCGTACTTCCCCGCGACGCTCACCGACCCGCCCGACAGCGCCGCCGCCCGGGCCACCGTGGACCGGGTCCGGGCGGCCGTGCACGCCGTGCCCGGGGCGAACGCGCAGGTCGGCGGCTCCACCGCGGTGGTACTCGACGCCGGGCGGGCCGCCGCCCGCGACAACCGGGTGATCATCCCGCTGGTGCTGGCCGTGGTCGTGGTGATCCTCGCCGCCCTGCTGCGCGCCGTGGTGGCGCCACTGGTGCTGATCGCCACCGTGGTGCTCTCGTACGCGGCGGCGCTCGGCATCAGCGCGTTCTTCTTCGCGCACGTCTTCCACTTCGAGGCCCAGGACCCGGCCTTCCCGCTCTTCGTCTTCGTCTTCCTGGTGGCCCTCGGCATCGACTACAACATCTTCCTGATGACCCGCGTCCGCGAGGAATCCGCCCACCTCGGCACCCGCCGCGGCGCGGTCGCGGGCCTGGCCGCCACCGGCGGCGTGATCACCTCCGCCGGCCTGATCCTCGCCGCGACCTTCGCCGTCCTCGGCACCCTCCCCCTGGTCGCCTTCACCGAAATCGGCTTCGCCGTCGCCCTCGGCGTCCTCCTCGACACCCTGGTCGTCCGCTCCGTCCTGGTCACCGCCCTCACCGCCGACCTCCGCCACCACATGTGGTGGCCGGGCCGCCTGTCCCATGGGCTGCCACCGGCGGTGGAGGCCGACTGAGGCGCCGCCTTCTCGACGGGCGGGACGGTTCCGAAGAAAATGGTGGCATGTCCATCTGGAGCCGTTTCCGGTCGACGTTCCGTCAGTTGCCGGTGGCCACCGGCAGGTCGGTTTCCGGGCGGGCCCAGTCGGACCAGGAGCCGTCGTAGACGGTGGGGGTGGGGTGGGTGGTGAGGTGGGCGGCGAAGGCGAGGATGCAGGCGGTGACGCCGGAGCCGCAGGTGGTGATGAGGTGGGGGCGGTTGGCGGTGGCGGTGGTGAGGCGGGTGTGGAGGTCGGGGAGGGGGAGGTAGCGGCCGTCGGGGGTGAGGAGGTCGGTGAAGGGGAGGCTGGTGGAGCCGGGGAGGTGGCCGCGGCGCAGGTGGGGGCGGGGTTCGGGGGCGTCGCCGGTGAAGCGGTCGTGGGAGCGGGCGTCCAGGACGGTGGTGTCGGGGTCGGCGAGGGCGGCGGCCACGGCGTCCCGGTCGATGAGCAGGCCGGGGCGTGGGCGGGCGGTGAAGTCGCCGGGGGAGTAGGGGAGTTGGTGGGAGGTGACGGGGTGTCCGGCGGACTGCCAGGCGGGCAGGCCGCCGTCCAGGACAGCGGCGCGGTCGAAGCCCATGGCGCGCAGCATCCACCAGGCGCGGGGGCTGGAGTGGATTCCGGCGCCGTCGTAGAGGACGACGGTGGAGTGGTCGTTGACGCCGAGGGTGCGCAGTTCGCGCTGGAAGTCGGCGGCGGAGGGCATGGTGTGCGGAAGGCCGGAGCGGGGGTCGGACAGGGCCCCGTCGAGGTCGAACGGGCGGGCGCCGGGGATGCGGTGGGCCGCGTGGCGGTGGGCGCCGACGCCGGCGTCGAGGACGACCAGGTCGGGGTGGTCGAGGTGGGCGGCCAGCCAGGCGGGGCCGATCAGCGGCGGGGGCGGCGGCAGTGCGGTCATGGCGGGGGCTCCGTCGGTGAGGGGAGCCTCATGATCGCACCGCCGCCGTCGGCGGATTGAGGCGGCGTCAGGGCTTGCGGGCGACGCCGGCCCAGATGGCGACCTCGCTGTCGGTGTCCTGCGGGTCCTGGTCGGGGCGCCACTGCGGGGCGGTGACCAGGCCGGGTTCGAGCAGTTCCAGGCCGTCGAAGAAGCGCAGGACCTGCGCGCGGGTGCGCATGGTGAGCTGGGCGGTCGCGGAGCGGTAGATGGCCGGGCCCTTCCCGGCCTGCGCCGGGTCGATGAAGTCGGCGGTGGCGTGCGAGAGCGCCAGGTGGCTGCCGGAGGGCAGGGCATCGATCAGGGTGCGGACGATGGTGTACGGGTCGTCGGCGTCGTCGATGAAGTGCAGGATCGCGAACAGCATCAGGGCGACCGGCCGGTCGAGGTCGAGCAGTTCGCGGACGGCGGGGTCGGCGAGGATCGCCCTGGGGTCGCGCAGGTCGGCCTGCAGGACGCTGACGCTGCCCTGCTGGGCGCCGGCCAGCAGGGCCCGGCCGTGCACCAGGACGATCGGGTCGTTGTCCAGGTAGGCGACCTTGGCGGCGGGGTCGACGGCCTGGGCGATCTCGTGGGTGTTGCCCGCCGTGGGGATGCCGGTGCCGATGTCGAGGAACTGGCGGATGCCCTGCTCGGCGGCGAGGGTGCGCACCGCGCGCTGCAGGAAGGCGCGGTTGGCGAGTGCGCTGATCCGCACCAGCGGGCTGATCGCGATCACCTGTTCGGCGGCGGCCCGGTCGGCGGGGAAGTTGTCCTTGCCGCCGAGGTAGTAGTCGTACATCCGGGCCGGGTGCGGAACCTCCGGGCGCAGCTCGGCGGACGGCGGCGGACTCTGGTCGCCAGACATCCAGTCCAGCGAAATCTCCTGATGATCGGTCATATCCGGCCCCCCGTCGCTTGGAACGCGCTTTCGGGGGCAGCATAGACGGCCGGGAAACCGGTGCGACCACGGATGGCCGAAACCGGTCGCCCGGCAACGCGGCAAGGCTACCGGTCGGGTCCGACATCCGGATCGGTGACGGGCTCGGGCCCGCGGTCCGGGTCGCGGGTGAGCAGGTAGCGGGCGCCCGGTCCGGCGGCGCCCGCGCGGTCGTCGGCGTTGTACAGCGCGCAGCGGCTCATGGAGAGGCATCCGCAGCCGATGCAGCCCGTCAACTTGGCTTTCATCAGCTGGAGTTCGGCGATCTGCCGGTCGATCCGGTGCTGCCAGGTGGCGGCCACGGTGTGCCAGTCGCGGGGTGTGGGAGTGCGGTTCTCGGGCAGCCGGGCGAGCGCGGTGCGGACCTCCTCCAGCGAGAGGCCGACCTGCTGGGCGGCCCGGACGAAGGCGATCCGGCGCAGCGCGGAGCGCGGGTAGCGGCGTTGGTTGCCGCTGGTGCGTTCGGCATGGATCAGGCCGAGGCTCTCGTAGTAGCGCAGCGCGGAGGTGGCGAGGCCGCTGCGTTCGGCGAGCTGGCCGATGGTGAGGCGGTCGTGCCGGGACGGCGTCATGCTCCGGAAGACTACCCGCGGACGCCCTTGACCTGAAGCGGACTTGAAGTTGGATGCTCGTTGCCATGACGAGCGAAGCAACGAGCACTCTCGGCAGTCACGCGGACATGGCTTCCACCGGGCTGGCTTTCACCGACCTGCCGCACCTGATCTCCCTGATGACCGGCGACGAGAAGCACACGCCGGCCGCCACCTCCACCCTGGACGCCCTGTGGGTGCTGTACGACCGGGTGCTGAGGGTCGGCCCGGCCACCGCGGAGGACCCCGACCGGGACCGGTTCCTGCTGTCCAAGGGCCACGGCCCGATGGCGTACTACGCGGTGCTGGCCGCGAAGGGCTTCTTCCCGGTGGAGCTGCTGTCGAGCTTCGGGGCGTACGACTCGCCGCTCGGCCACCACCCGGACCGACTGCTGGTGCCGGGCGCGGAGATCGGCTCCGGGTCGCTGGGGCACGGGCTGCCGCTGGCCGTCGGCACGGCGCTCGGCCTGCGGGCGCAGGGCCTGGACGCCCCGGCGGTGTGGGTGCTGGTCGGGGACGCCGAGTTCGACGAGGGCAGCAACCATGAGGCGGTGGCGTTCGCCGGGGCGTACGGCCTGGAGCGGCTGCACGTCGTGGTGATCGACAACTCCTCGGCCACCCACGGCTGGAGCGGCGGCATCGCGGCCCGGTTCGCCGGCGAGGGCTGGTCCGCGGCCGCCGTGGACGGCCGCGACCACGAGGAGCTGTACCGGGCGTACACCACCCCGCACCCCGGCCGCCCGCACGTGGTGGTGGCCCGCGTCGAACCCAAGAACTGAGCACCCGAGCACCGAGAGCATCCGAGCACAGCCGAGCACCCGAGCACAGCCGAGAGCGGAGACACCAGGCCATGATCACCCAGGAGTTCACGATGCGCGACCAGTTCGCGCTCACCACCACCGAGTTGCTCGACCAGGACCCGCGCACCGTCCTGGTGCTCGCCGACATCGGCGCCGCCCAGTTCCCCGAGGCGGCCCGCGCCCATCCGGACCGGGTGGTGAACGTCGGCATCCGCGAGCAGCTGCTGATCGGCGTCGCCGGCGGCCTGGCGCTGACGGGGATGCGGCCGATCGCGCACACCTTCGCCAGCTTCCTGATCGAGCGGCCCTTCGAGCAGGTGAAGCTGGACCTGAACCACCAGGGTGTCGGAGCGGTGCTGGTGAGCGCGGCCGGCTCCTACGACTGGCCGGCCGGCGGCCGCACCCACATGGCGCCCGGCGACGTCGCCCTGCTGGACACCCTCCCCGACTGGAACGTGCACGTCCCCGGCCACCCCGCCGAGGCCGACCTGCTGCTGCGCCACGCCGTCGCGGCCGGCGACAGCCTGCAGTACGTGCGGCTGTCGGTCCAGCAGAACCGTGAGGCCCGGCCGATCGTGCCGGGGAAGTTCCTGACGGTCCGGGAGGGCGGCCGCGGCGTGGTCCTGGCGGTCGGCCCGATGCTGGACGAGGTGCTGGAGGCCACCGAGACGCTGGACGTGACGGTGCTGTACGCGAGCACCGTGCGGCCGTTCGACGCGGCGGGCCTGCGGGCGGCGGTCGGCGGCCGGGCCGACGTGGTGCTGGTCGAGCCGTACCTGGCGGGCACCTCGGAGCGCGAGGCGCACCTGGCGCTGGAGCACCTGCCGCACCGGGTCCTCGGGTTGGGCGTGCCGGTGGCCGAGCACCGGCACTACGGCTCGCTGCCCGAGCACCTGACGGCGTACGGCCTGGACGCGGCCCACCTGCACGCCCGGATCGCAAGCTTCCTCCAGTGAAGCGGCCGGTGGTTCAGGCCGTGCGCAGCACCGCCGCCGCGTCCGGCCCGAGCAGCACCGTGCCGTTCGGGCCGGGCCGCACCTCGCCGAACGCGGCTTCCAGCGCGGCGAGTTCGCCCTCCAGCGGGACGGCCGCGGGCTGCTCGCCGCCGATCCTGACCAGCACCCGGTAGCGGCTGCGGTGCACGGCCAGCCAGCCCGCCGCCGCGTCGTGCCGCACCCGCACGGCCGCCAGGTCGCCGGACGCCAGTTCGGGCGCGGCGCGCCGCAGCCGGATCAACGCCCGGTACCAGGCGAGGAGTTCGGCGTGCGGGGCGCGCTGCGGCTCGGACCAGTCCAGGGTGGAGGCGCGCACCGTGGCCGGATCCTGCGGGTCGGGGACGTCCTCGGCGCGCCAGCCGTGCTCGGCGAACTCCCGGCGGCGGCCCTGCCGGACGGCCTCGGCGAGCTGCGGGTCGGTGTGGTCGGTGAAGTACTGCCACGGGGTGGACGCCCCCCACTCCTCGCCCATGAACAGCATCGGCGTGAACGGGGACGTCAGGACCAGCGCGGCCGCGGCGGCCAGCCGGCCGGGCGGCAGTGCGGCGGAGAGCCGGTCGCCGGTGGCCCGGTTGCCGATCTGGTCGTGGGTCTGCGCGTAGCCCAGCAGCCGGTGCCCGTAGGCCGCCGGGAACGGGCGGCCGTGGGAGCGGCCCCGGAAGGAGGACCAACTCCCGTCGTGGAACCACCCGTTGGTGAGTGTCTTGGTGAGCGCCGTCCACGGGTCGGCCGCGAAGTCCGCGTAGTAGCCCTGGCTCTCGCCGGTCAGCAGCGCGTGCAGGGCGTGGTGGAAGTCGTCGCTCCACTGCGCGCTCAGCCCGAGTCCGCCGGCCGGCCGGGGTGCGGTGGTGCGCGGATCGTTCAGGTCCGACTCGGCGACCAGGAACAGCGGACGCCCGGTCGCCTGCGCCAACTCCTCGACGGCGGCGGCCAGTTCCTCCAGGAACGGCAGCGCCCGGCCGTCCGCCAGCGCGTGCACGGCGTCCAGCCGCAGCCCGTCGATCCGGTAGTCGCGCAGCCAGGCCAGCGCGCTGCCGATCAGGTACGCCCGCACCTCGTCCGAGCCCGGCGCGTCCAGGTTCACCGCCGCGCCCCAGGGGGTGTGGTGCCGGTCGGTGAAGTACGGGCCGAACCGGGGCAGGTAATTGCCGGACGGGCCGAGGTGGTTGTGCACCACGTCCAGGATCACGCCGAGGCCGCGCAGGTGCGCCGCGTCCACGAAGCGTTTCAGCCCGTCGGGGCCGCCGTACGGCTCGTGCACCGCCCAGGGCGACACCCCGTCGTAGCCCCAGCCGGAGCGGCCGGGGAACGGGCAGACGGGCATCAACTCGACGAAGTCCACGCCGAGTTCGACCAGGTGGTCGAGGCGGGCGGCGGCCGCGTCGAAGGTGCCCTCGGCGGTGAAGGTGCCCACGTGCAGCTCGTAGACCACGGTGCCCGGCAGCGGGCGGCCCCGCCAGGCCGTCGGGGACCAGCGGAACGCGGCGTGGTCGACCGGGCGGCTCAGCCCGTCCGGGCCGAACGGCTGCCGGGGCGAGCGCGGGTCGGGCAGCGCCGGGCCGCCGTTCAGCCGGAAGCCGTAGTCGCCGTCCGGGCCGTCCCCGTGCCACCAGCCCGGGTGCGCCGCATCGCGCTCCAACAGGTACGGGATCGCCCCGACCTCCACCTCGACCACCTTGGCCGCCGGTGCCCACACCCGGTACCGCATCAGGCCCCCTCGACCAGCAGCGCCACCGGCAACTGCTGGAACAGATACGACAGTTCGACCGGCCCGCCGACGAAGTGGCGGCCCGTCAACCGGTCCGTCCAGCGGCCCGGCGGCAGTTCCAGCAGGGTGCTGTCCCAGCCGCCCGCCCGGTGCAGCCCGTACGGCAGCCGGGTCGCCGCGCCCAGCACCCGGCTGCCGCGGGCGAACGCCACCAGGTGCTCGGCCGCCGGGCCCACCCCCGCCAGCGGGCGGTAGCGGCCCAGCGCGCCCTCCCGGCGCAGGTGCAGGGCGGTCTTCGTCAGGTGCAGCTTCTCCCGGGCCAGGTCGCCGGGGCGCGGCGCGGCCGCGTCGGTCAGCCGCACCGCCAGCGCGTCCAGGTCCACCGGCGCCCGGTTGTCCGGATCGACCAGCGTGTACAGCGGCTCCTCGCCGCCCTGGAACACGTCCGGCACGCCCGGCACCAGCAGGTGCAGCAGCGCCGCCGACAGCGAGTTCACCCGGGCGAACGGTTCCAGCATCCCGACGAACCCGGCGATCCGCGGACACAGCCCCGGGTTGGCCAGCGCCCCGCGCGCGTACTGTGCGAGCCGCTGCTCGAACGGCTCGTCCGGCTCCGTCCACGAGGTCCGGCGCTTCGCCTCCCGCACCGACTTCAGCAGCACGCCCAGCAGCCGCTCCTCGGACAGCGGCCACGCCGCCAGCAGGGTCTGCCACAGCAGCCACGCCGAGGCCCGGTCCGGGCACGGCCCGGCCGCCACCGTCCACGCCGCGCACTCCGCCGCCCACGCCTCGGGCAGCTCCGCCAGCACCGCGAGCCGGGCCCGGGCGTCCGCGCTGCGCTTGGTGTCGTGCGTGGACAGTGCCGTCATCGCGTGCGGCCAGTGCTGCTCCTGCCACTCGCACCAGCGGTGGAAGTCGGCCGGCGGCACGCCCGGGTGTTCGGGCAGGCCGCCGACCTCGTTCAGCGACAGCAGCGCGTTGAACCGGTAGAACGCGGTGTCCTCGACACCCTTGGCCGACACCGCCGAGGCGGTCTGGCCGAAGCGGTGGCAGAACTCGTCCTTGGCGGGGGAGCGGCCCAGCTCCCCGAGGGCGAGCAGGTGCACCAGCCGCTCGGCGTCCGACGCCTCCTCGGGCAGGGCGAGCGCCCGGGCGGCCTCCGGCGGGGCCGGCTCGCCCGGCACCACGTACGGGCGGTACACCGGGTACTCGGTCAGCAGGGTCTCCAGCGCCCGGCGCACCGCCAGCGGCGAGTGGTCGGCCAGCTCGGGGCCGTCCGCGCAGATCCGCTCCACCAGGCGCACCAGCCGGTCGGTCTCGGCCGACAGCGCCCCGTCCGGCGCGACCATCTCGGCCCGGCCGATCAGCGCCGACGCCGCCGCGTCCGTCCGGTCGCCGACGTCGCGCCGGTAGGCGACCGCCAGCTTCTCCGCGCCCCGGCGGTCGGTCAGCACCCCGTCGATCCGGCGCAGCGCGTCGTAGCCGGTGGTGCCCGCGCACGGCCAGTCGGCGGGCAGCCGCTCCTCGCCGGTGAGGATCTTCTCCACCACCGTGTACGCGCCGCCGGTGGCCTCGGCCAGGCGCCGCAGGTAGCCGCGCGGGTCGGCCAGCCCGTCCGGGTGGTCGATCCGGAAGCCGTCCAGGACGCCCTCGCGGTGCAGCCGCAGCAGCACCGCGTGCGTCGCCTCGAACACCTCCGGGACTTCCATCCGCACCGCGATCAGCTCGTTCACGGTGAAGAAGCGCCGGTAGTTGACCTGCTCGTCGGCGAGCTTCCACCAGGCGAGGCGGTACCACTGGTGTTCCAGCAGCTGCGGCAGCGGCAGCTGCGCGGTGCCGGGGCGCAGCGGGAACTCGTGCTCGTGGTAGCGCAGCACCTCGCCGTCCACCGTCAGCCGGTCGAGTTCCACGCCCAGCCGGTCGCCGAGCAGCGGCAGCAGCAGCCGGCCGCGCCCGGGGGCGTCGACCGGGCCCGGCTGGGACGTCCAGTCGATGTCGAACCAGGCGGCGAACGGGTCGTCCGGGCCGTTCGCCAGGACCTGCCACAGTGGCCGGTTCAGCTGTTCGGGCACCGGCAGCGCCATGTGGTTGGGCACCACGTCCGCGATCAGGCCCAGGCCGTGCCGCCGGGCCTGCGCGGAGAGTTCGCGCAGCGCCCTCTCGCCGCCCAGCTGCTCGGCGATCCGGCCGTGGTCGACCGTGTCGTAGCCGTGCGTGGAGCCCGGCACCGCCTCCAGCAGGGGCGACAGGTGCAGGTGCGAGACGCCGAGCGCCGCCAGGTACGGCACCGCCCGGCGGGCGTCGTGCAGGGTGAACTCCGGCTGCAGCTGGAGCCGGTAGGTGGCCGTCGGGAAGCGGGCCGTGGAAGGGCGCGCGGCGGCTGACGTCATAGCCGCATCCCTACCCGGACGGCCGGAGGCCTACCGCCGATTGCCCCGATCGGGCGGCGTCAGGCGGGCCGTTGGAGGACCAGCAGGGAGTAGTCCGGCAGGTGCAGGGTGTCGCCGGCCTTGGCGCGCGGGCCGGTGCCGGGGGCGGGGAGGGCGGGCAGCGAGGTGTCGACGACGACCTGCCAGACCTCGCCGTGCCCGGCCGGGACGGTGAAGGCGATCGGCTCCGAGTGGGCGTTGAACATCAGCAGGAACGAATCGTCGACGATCTTGCCGCCGCGCCGGTCCGGCTCGGAGATGGCGTTGCCGTTCAGGAAGACCGTCAGCGATTTCGCGTACGAGGTCGACCAGTCCTGCTCGGTCATCTCCTCGCCGCCCGGGGTGAACCAGGCGATGTCGGTCAGCGCGTCGTGAGTGCCGGAGACCGGGCGGCCGTGGAAGAACCGGCGGCGGCGGAAGACCGGGTGGTCGCGGCGCAGCCAGATCATGCCCTGGGTGAACTCCAGCAGCCGGGTGTCGGCCTGCTCCCCGGCCTCCCCGGCCTCTCCGGCGCGGTTCGGCCAGGCCAGCCAGGTCAGTTCGGAGTCCTGGCAGTAGGCGTTGTTGTTGCCGTGCTGGGTGCGGCCGAGTTCGTCGCCGTGCGAGAGCATCGGCACACCCTGGGAGAGCATCAGGGTGGCGATGAAGTTGCGCTGCTGGCGGGCGCGCAGGTCGAGCACGCCGGGGTCGGTGGTGGCGCCCTCGACGCCGCAGTTCCACGACCGGTTGAAGGACTCGCCGTCCTGGTTGTCCTCCCGGTTGGCCTCGTTGTGCTTGTCGTTGTACGACACCAGGTCGCGCAGGGTGAAGCCGTCGTGGCAGGTGACGAAGTTGATCGAGGCGATCGGGCGGCGGCCGTCGTCCTGGTACAGGTCGGAGGAGCCGGTGAGCCGGGAGCCGAACTCGGCCAGGGTGGCCGACTCGCCGCGCCAGAAGTCGCGGACGGTGTCGCGGTACTTGCCGTTCCACTCCGTCCACAGCGGCGGGAAGTTGCCGACCTGGTAGCCGCCCTCGCCGAGGTCCCAGGGTTCGGCGATCAGCTTGGCCTGCGAGACCACCGGGTCCTGCTGGACCAGGTCGAAGAACGAGGACAGCCGGTCCACCTCGTGGAACTGCCGGGCCAGCGTCGCCGCCAGGTCGAAGCGGAAACCGTCCACGTGCATCTCGGTGACCCAGTAACGCAGCGAATCCATGATCATCTGAAGGACGTGCGGCGAGCGCATCAGCAGCGAGTTGCCGGTGCCGGTGGTGTCCTCGTAGAACCGCTGGTCCTTCGCCAGCCGGTAGTACGAGGCGTTGTCCAGGCCGCGGAAGGACAGCGTCGGGCCGAGGTGGCTGCCTTCCGCGGTGTGGTTGTAGACCACGTCGAGGATCACCTCGATACCGGCCGCGTGCAGCGCCTTCACCATCGACTTGAACTCCTGCACCTGATGCCCCCGGTCGCCCGTGGAGGAGTACGAGGAGTGCGGGGCGAAGAAACCGACCGTGTTGTAGCCCCAGTAGTTGGACAGCCCCAGGTCGCGCAGCCGGTGGTCGCGGACGAACTGGTGCACCGGCATCAGCTCGATCGCGGTGACGCCCAGCTTCGCCAGGTGCTCGATCACCGCCGGGTGCGCCAGGCCCGCATAGGTGCCGCGGATCCCCTCCGGGATGCCCGGGTGCAGCTTGGTCAGGCCCTTCACGTGCGCCTCGTACACCACCGTGCGGTGGTAGTCGGTGTGCGGCGGCCGGTCGGTGCCCCAGTCGAAGTACGGGTTGATCACCACCGAGTGCATGGTGTGCGGCCCCGAATCCAGGTCGTTGCGGCGCTCCGGGGCGCCGAAGTGGTAGCCGTACACCGACTCGTCCCAGTCGATGTGGCCGCCCATCGCCTTCGCGTACGGGTCCAGCAGCAGCTTCGAGGCGTTGTGCCGCAGGCCCAGGCCCGGCTGGTACGGGCCGTGCACCCGGAAGCCGTACCGCTGGCCCGGGTGCACGCCCGGCAGGTACGCGTGGCGGACGAAGGCGTCGGTCTCGCGCAGTTCGACGGCCGTCTCCGAGCCGTCCTCGGCGATCAGGCAGAGCTCGATCCGGTCCGCGCTCTCGGAGAACACCGCGAAGTTGGTGCCGGCGCCGTCGTAGGTGGCGCCGAGCGGGTAGGGCTGTCCCGGCCAGACCTGCATGTGTCCTCGACTTCCCTGTGCCAGACGCCAATCGGCGCCCCTGCGGGTGGTCACCCGGCGGAGCGCCCGAGCATGTGCGGGGCGTCGGCGGCGCGATCGGGCCGGACGCACGGCACACCCGCATACTCCCCGCCGGACGGCCGAACGCCGTGCCCATCGGGGCCCATTCGCCCGTTGTTCGCCCGAACGGGTGTCCCGGATGTCGGGTCGGACAGCAGGGCCCTGACGGACCGTCGATTGCCGGTGCGCGAGCTGTCAAGAGGGCTGTGTCGCGGCCACGGAGGGCGATACCCTTGATCGTCCGGACCGCGAGAACCCCGGGCCCGTGCGGCCGACGACCAGGGGCCGGCATGGCGAGTCAGCGGACAGGCCGTCGGCCCAGGGGCGGCGGGCGAGAGGTGAGGTAGCGGATGGCGTTCCCCGCCGGCGGCGACGGACCCGACCCGCGGGCCGGTGGCAGCGAGGCCCCGACACTGGTCGTCCGCACCGGCGGACGCGGAGCGCTGCCCCCGCAGGGCGGCCCCGCCGAGGGCATGCCGCCCGCCTGGGCCGCCGACCAGTGGGACGGCGCCTACCGCCGGGTCCGGCTGGCCGGCCGCGCCTACGTCTGGCTCAACCTGGTCGAACAGCGGATGCGCGCCCTGGTGCACGAGGTGCTGCACCCCGTCTACGCGCCCGCGCACGGCGAGGAGTGGGTCACCGCCGCCGCCGGACCGGCCGGCGAGGAATGGGTGCACCGGGCCGCCGCCGTCCGCGAGGTCTCCCGCCGCAAGGGCTACCTGCTCGACCCCGTCGACGACGACCCGCTGGTCTTCCTCACCCTGCCGCAGCTGCGCGAACTGATGGTCCAGCACTGGCCGTTGTTCGAACCGCACCTGGTGGACCGCCGGGAGATCGAACTCGCCCTCGACGAACTGGAGGTCGCCCGGCACGTGGTCTCCCGCAACCGGGCGCTGACGAAGACCGTCCTCGACCAGACCGAACGGGCCGCCGCCCGGCTGCTCGCCCTGCTCGACGGCGCGCACGGCGGCGTGCCCGCCGACGTGGTCGAGGAACTCGTGGCCGGCCGCTACGCCGACGTGGTCGCCGTCCACCCCGACCGGGTCCGCCTGCAGCGCGACCTGCCCGTCGAGGACCTGCTCGACGGCGCCCGGCGGCTGGACGCCGTCGGCATCGGCCTCGGCCTGCTCTGCCAGAACTACACCGGCAAGCGCCTGGTGCGGCTGGCCGGCGACGGCTGCCGGATGCGGCTGCTGTTCCTCAACCCCGCGAGCAGCGCCGTCCGCCGACGCGAACGCGAACTCGGCCTCGGGCGCGGCGAGTTGGGGCGCTCGGTGGAGATGAACATCATGCACGTGCGGCGGGTGCGGGCCCGGCTGCGCGACCCCGGCAGCTTCGAGATCCGGGTGTTCGACGAACTGCCCCGGTTCACCGCCTACCTGGTCGAGGGCCAGCGCACCACCGGCGCGGGCGGCCGGCGGCGCTCCACCGACCTCGGCGTGATCCAGCCCTACCTGCGCCGGGCCCGCGGCATCGAATCGCCCGCCCTGGTGCTGCGCGGCGGCGCCGGACAGGAGGCCGGCGGCACCGAACCGGGGCTGCTGGAGGTCTACCGGGAGGAGTTCGAGGACCTCTGGGGGGACTCCCGCGCGGTCTCCTGACCGGCACCGTTGCCGCCCGCGGGCGGGACGCGCCGTCGGCGCTGTCACAGCGGCACGCGATGATGGTCCGCATCTTGGCAGTGCTGACGGAAGGACACACCCCATGACCTGGTGGAAGGGGCCACTCACCGGATTCGACCTGGAGACCACCGGCACCGACCCGCAGGAGTCCCGGATCGTCACCGCCGCCGTGGTCGACACCCTCGGCGGCCGCGTCGAAACGTCCACCAACTGGCTGATCGACCCCGGCGTTCCGATACCCGCCGAGGCCACCGCCATCCACGGCATCACCGACACCGAGGCCCGCACCCACGGCCGGCCCGCCGCCGAGGCGATCGAGGAGATCGCCCGCGCCCTGCACCAGCGGCTCGCCGCCGGGCGGCCCGTGGTCGCCTTCAACGCGCCCTACGACCTGTCGCTGCTCGACGCCGAACTGCGCCGCCACGGCCGCCCCACCCTCGCCGAACGCCTCGGCGGGCCGGTCACCCCCGTGGTGGACGCCATGGTCGTCGACCGCGCCCTCGACAAGTACCGCAAGGGCTCACGCACCCTCCAGCGGGTCTGCGAGGTCTACGGCGTCGAACTCCACGACGCCCACGAGGCCGGCAGCGACGCACTCGCCGCCGTCCGGGTCGCCGTCGCCCTCGGCCACCGCTACCCCGAACAGGCCGGCGACCTGCCGCTGGACGAACTGCACCGGCGGCAGATCGACTGGTACCGCGACTGGGCCACCGGCCTGCAGGACTGGCTGCGCCGCAAGGACCCGGCCGCCACCGTGGACCCGCGGTGGCCGCTCAAGGCGGCGTCCTGAGGACGCTTCGGCCGTCGATCAGGTGAGCGCCCGGCGGCGGGACAGCAGGAACCGCTGCCGGGCCAGGTCCACTTCGAGGATCCGCACAGCCAGCGGGTCGCCGACCTGAACGGCCTCCCCGGCCAGCTCGGCGGTGGGGACCAACCCCTGGAGACCGTCCGGCCGGTCCTCGACCCGCACGAAGACGCCGAACGGCAGCACCTTCGTCACCACGCCGTCCACCAACTCGCCGACGCGGTCGGCCAGTTGCTTGAGCGGGTTGTCCTGAAGGGCCTTCAGTGACAGATACAGCTCCTCGCGCACCAGGTCGGTGCCGAGCACCTCGGCCGTGACCTCCTGACCCACCGGGACGAGATCCGACGGGTGGCGCAACGGCCGCCAGGACAGCTCCGGTTGGCGGATCCGCGCCGTGAAGCCGTCGACGTCCACGAAGGTGACGGTGTCGGCGACCCCGGTGACCGTGCCGGTGACGACCTGGCCCGGGCGCAGCGCGCTCAGGAACGCCCAGGTCCGGTCGCAGGGCGACCAGGTGGTCCGCCAGCGGGCCCGCAGTACGCCGTCCGCGTCCGGCAGCACCGCGCTCGCCAGCGGCCGGTGCTCGTCGACCGTGGTCGGCAGCGCGGCAGCGGCCCGCGCGCCCGTCACCAGGACCGCCAACTCCTCGCGTTGCTCAGCGTCCGCGTGGACGCTGCTGATCGTGCCCGCCGGGTCCTCCCAGACGAACTCCATCCGGTCGTCCTCGGGGAGCGAGGCCAGCACGGCCGCGACGTCGGTGGACAGCGGCGGCCAGAGCGTCAGCATCGCGCGCGGCGCCAGGCCCGCACGCACCGTGTCGATCGTGTCGGAGGTCAGGCGGTGCCAGTGGGAAGCGTTCTGGACGTACCCCTCCTCCAGCACGCCCGCCTGCCCTTCGGCGACCAGCCGGCGCACCCGCGCCCAGAACTCCTCGTCGGCGGGTCGCTGCGGACCCGGCTCGTCCGGCTCCTCCGCGTAGGGCGAATCCGCGATCAGCTCCGGGAACAGACCGAGCTGCCGAGTGTGGGCGATGGCACGCCCGCACGGGCGGTCGGTGCCGAGGTACAGGTACTGGTCCCAGCCGATGTGCACGAAGAACTCGTCACCGGCGGCCTCCAGCCTGCACCAGCCCTCGCCGCCGCGGAGCATCATCCGCACCAGCTCCAGCGCGACCTCGAGGGAGACCTCCGCGCCGTCGTGGAACCCCCGCAGGCCCGGGAACAGGGCCTCCAGGCTGCCCCCGTCCTCGGCCGCCGCGAAGAAGGAGGCCTCCGGTTCGCGGACGCTCAGCCGGTCGATGCCGCACTCCGCGGCGAACGCGGACACCGCCTGCAGGTACGCCGCCTCGATCGGCCCGCGGTCGCTGTCGGTGTCGTCGTCGCCCAGGTAGCGGCCACGCTCGTCGCGGTTGGCGGGGTCGTACTTGGTGACGCGGTGCACGAAGGCCGGCACGCTGCTCCTGCGGTCGTCGGAGGAAGGGGCCCGCGATACGACGACGGCGCCCCGACGGAACGTCAGGGCGCCCAGGCCAAAAGGTCGGTCAGGACTGCGGGAAGTCGAAAGTGTAGCCCTGCGCCACCAGCCACGGCAGCAGCTGCTTCAGGGCCGCCACGGTCTGGGTGCGGTCGCCGCCGCCGTCGTGCATCAGCACCACGCCGCCCGGGCGGAGGTTCTGCTGGACGTTCGTGACGATCGACTGCACGCCCGGGCGGGACCAGTCGCGCGGGTCCACCGACCAGCCGAGGGACTTCATGCCCTGGTCGGCGCCGATCTTCTCGTTCTCGGCGGTGAAGTCGCCGCCCGGGGCGCGCCACCAGGTGATCGGCGCGTTGCCGCCGGCCGCGTTCTCGATCTGCGTCTTGGCGTCGGCGATCTCCGCCACCTGCTGCTGGTGCGACTGGGTGTGCATCGGCTGCGGGTGGTCCACGGTGTGGTCGCACAGGCGGTGGCCCTCGGCGACGATCCGCTTGACCATCGCCGGGTGCGCCTGCGCGTTGTCACCGATCTCGCAGAACGTCGCCTTCGCGTCGTACTGCGCCAGCAGGTCCAGCACCTGGCCGGTGGCCTGGCCCGGGCCGTCGTCGAAGGTCAGCGCCACAGTCCTGCCGCCGGAGGCGGTGTGCGCCAGCACGTGGGTGGCCGGGGCGTGGCTCTGCTGCCCGCCGGACGGCTGCGAGGCGCCGGTGCCGGGCGTGGCCGGGGTGGACGGGACGGTGCTCGGCGCGGGCGCCTTGCTGGGCACCGGATCCTGGCTCGGCGAGGCGAACGGGGACGAGGTGCTCTCGCTCGGCGTCGGCCGGGCCGCCACCGAGGAAGCCCCGCCGCCGCCCGTGGTCGCGCTCGTGCTCGTGCTCGTGCTCGGCGAGGCCGAGTGCTGCGCGGCTGCCCCCGCCGCGGAGGGGGAGCCGTGCGCACCGCACGCCACCAGCAGAGCCGGGGTGAGCAGTGCGGTGGCACCGAGAAGAAGAGAACGACGACGGGCGGGGATGCGGGACTTCAGCATGGACGACTCCTGAGGCCGTACCTGCCGCATGCGGCGGGGCGTCCGGTCGACTACGACGACGCCAGGTACGGCCGAGGTGGTTCCGTCCGGGTGTGCGCTGCGCCACAAGGCGGGCACCGAACGGAAGCGGTCAGAACGCGAACCAGCGTACTTCCGCCTCGCCGTCACGCAGCGAGTTGACGCGGCGACGGAACTCGGTTCGAGCGGACGGGCTACCGGGCGTCTGCTGCGCCACCCACGCGGCGCTCGCGGTCTCCCGGGCGCCGCGCAGCACCGCGAAGCCGGGCCACTCGCGGACGTCCCACCCGTAGGCCGCGTTGAACGCCGCGACCTCCTCGGCCGGTACGCCGTACCGGTCCTGACTGAGGGCCAGCACCACCAGGTCGTGCTCGCGCAGGTCCGAGGCCATGTACTCCAGGTCGAGCAGCACCGGGCCGGTGGGGGTGAGGTGGACGTTGCGCGGCAGGGCGTCGCCGTGGATCGGACCGGAGGGGAGGAAAGGGGTCAATTCGGAAATAGCGGTGACAAAGGTCTCTTTCCGGTCACGGAGGAATGCCACGTCGGCCGGATCGATGTGACCCTCCGCAGTCGCCAGCCAACTGTCCACCGGGGCGAGGAGATCGCGCCGGCCGAGCGGCACCGGCGGGGCCGGCTCCGCGGGCAGGGCGTGCAGGGCGCGCAGCAGCGGGGCGAGGTCCGCGGGCCGGGCCGGGCGGACGGCGGGCTCCAGCCGGTGCCACAGCGTGACGGGGTGCTCCTGGGCCAGGTGCACGACGGGCTCCGCCGGGCGGACCACCGGTACGCCCGCGCCGTCCAGCCAGCCGGCCAGCGCGAGCTCGCGGGCGGCCCGGTCGGCGGAGCCGGGGGTGCGGCCGACCTTGGCGACCAGGCCGAGCTCCGGCAGGTCGAAGACGGCGTTCTGGCCGAGCGAAATGAGCGTGGCCCCGGCCGGGTCGACACCGGCCGGGGCGCACGCCTGCTGCAGGAGGGCCTGGGCCCCCGATTCGTCGAAAATCACCTGCTCATTGTCGGCGAACCGGGGGCGTACCCAGGAGGGAGGGGTGGCGGTGTCAGCCGACCAGCTCGTGCTCGCCGCGGCCGTGGTGGGTGCCGGTGCCGGCCGGGGCGGCGGCGGGCGCCTCGCCCTCGAGGCGGGGCAGCCAGCGCAGCCAGCGCGGCAGGTACCAGTTCCGGTCGCCGAGCAGGGACATCACGGCGGGGAGCAGGACGGCGCGGATCACCGTGGCGTCGATCAGGACGGCGACGGCGAGGCCGACACCCATCTGCTTCATCACCTGCATGGAGAGCGTCCCGAAGACCGCGAACACTCCGACCATGATCACGGCGGCGCTGGTGACCACACCGGCGGTGGTGCGGATGCCGTGGGCGACGGCCGCGCCGGTGGGCAGGCCGCGGTCGTACGCCTCCTTGATCCGGGAGACCACGAAGACGTGGTAGTCCATCGACAGGCCGAACAGGATCACGAACAGGAACAGCGGGATCCAGCTCTCCACCGCGCCGACGCCGGCGGTGCCGATCAGCGAGGCGCCGATGCCGTGCTGGAAGACCAGCGTCAGCACGCCGTAGGCGGCGCCGACCGAGAGCAGGTTGAGTATGACGGCGGTGACGGCGATGGACAGCGAGCGGAACGAGCAGAGCATCAGCAGGAAGGCGAAGGCGACCACGAACCCGAAGACCGGGAGCATCGAGCCGGACATCTGCTTGTTGAAGTCGACCGAGGCGGCGGTGCTGCCGGTGACCGGGGCCTCGGCGCCGGCGATCTTCCCGACCGTGGCGGGCAAGACCTGCTCACGCAGGGCCTTCAGCGCCTCGGCGGAGGTGGTGTCGTTGCCGCTGCCGTTGAGCGGGATGTCGACCGTGGCGACGTTCTGCTCGGCGTGCACCGTCAGGGAGGTCGGGCCGTGCATCTTGCCGGTGGCGAGGGCCTTGGACTGGAGATCGGCGAGGGCCTGCGTCATCTCGGGCGAGGAGATGTTCCGCGCCTTGACCACCACATGGGCGGGGGAGGGGCTGCCGGGGAAGGCGTCCTGGATCCGCTGCGAGACGGCCACCAGGGTGTTGTCCTTGGGCAGCTGCTGCTGGAACGTCAGGTTGGCGGTGTGCATGGTGAGCATCGGTGCGGCGATCGCCAGCAGGGCGGCGGTGGCCAGAGCGGCGGCGGCCAGCGGGCGGCGCAGCACCGGGGTGAGCACCGCGTTCCAGAACCGGCTGCCCTCGCCTGCATCGCGGCGCAGGCGGTGCAGGAAGGGGACCTTGCCCTTCTCCACCCGGTCTCCGAGCATCGAGAGCAGGGCGGGCAGTACCGTCAGCGAGCCGAGCACGGCGGTGATCACGACCAGGATGGTGGCGAAGGACATCGCCTTGAAGGTGCCGATGCCGGTGAGGAACATCCCCGCCATCGCGACCACGACCGTGATGCCGGAGACCAGCACGGCGCGGCCACTGGTGGCGGCGGCGATCCGCAGCGCCGTCTCGGAGTCGTGCCCGGCGGCGCGCTCCTCGCGCTCACGGCGCAGGTAGAACAGGCAGTAGTCGACGCCGACGGCGAGGCCGACCAGCAGCATCACCGAGGAGGCGTCGTTGCTGGTGTGCAGCACGCCGGAGGAGAGCGCGACCAGGCCGGAGGCGGCGACGAAGGCGGTCATGGCCAGCACCACCGGGAGGACCGCGGCCACCAGCGCGCCGAAGGCGATCAGCAGGATGCCGAGGGCGAGCGGCACGGCCGTCCATTCGGCGCGGGCGAAGTCCGTGGAGAACTGCTCGTTGAACCACTTGCCGGCGCTGGCCTGGCCGAACTCCTCGACCAGCAGCTCGGGGTGCTGCTTCTGCACGCCCGTCACCGCGTCCATCACCGGCGGCACGTTGGCGACGGCCGCCTGGTTGTCCTCCCCGAGCACCGTGAACTGGATCAGCGCCGAGTGCTTGTCGGCGGAGATCGCGCCCGTCTCGTACGGGCTGTGCAGCTCCCCGGCCTTGCCGGTGGCCCGGACGGCGGTGGCGACCTGGTCCACGACCGCCTTGAAGGACGCGTCGTCGGCCGTCATCGTGCGGCTCTGCACCAGGACGGTCTCACCGGCCGGCGACTTGATGCCTGCTTCGTCCAGAATCCTGGCGGCCTGCGCGACCTGGCCCGGCATCTGCTCGGACTCGGTGATCTTGGTGGAGCCGTGCACTCCGCCGAGGTAGGCGGCGAGGACGACGAAGAGCAGCCAGCCGAAGACCGCGGTCTTTCTGTGACGGGCGCTCCAGGCGCCCATCGTGGCGGCGATTCCATGCTTCACGGTGGTTGTCCCCCAGGGGTTTCGGGCGGGTGCGGGCCGCCCGGGTCGGTGAGCCGCTGGGCTGCTTCCGGCGGCACAACAGACGCTATGAGCTGGGGTTCTGACGAACCATCCGGCTAGTCACCGACTTTTCCCTGGCCCTGCCCCCAGGGGGGAGTAGGGGGTTAACCCCACCCCCGGGGTCGGGGTCTCCTCCTTGAGGGCAACCGGGCGTCCACCCTGAGGGGGAGCGATCTCCACCCCACGCACGAGGTGGGAAGGGGTGCGGCCCGGTGACGATAGTGCGGGGGCAGGCTCCGTGGCCGCCCCTAGGGGGCACACGCGAAAACCACTTGCCGGGCGGCAAGCAAGGTCCCGTAAGCTGCTCGCTGCTACTTACCTGCCGACCGGCTAGGCCCTGTTGAGGGATTCGCGCGCCGGTCCAGCCGTTGCCCGGTACCTCGTCCCCCGGCTGCGGTGAACCATGCCCAGGGGAGGCATTTCGAGCATGTTCCACCGACTTGGACACTTCGTCGTCAAGCGGGCCTGGTGGGTGATCATCGCGTGGGTGATCGGCTCCATAGCCCTGATCGCCACCGCTCCGAAGATCAGCGCCTCGACCGACGAGTCAGAGTTCCTGCCGAAGCACTACGAGTCCATCCGGGCCGCGGTGGTCCAGCAGGACAAGTTCCCGGCCGAGTTCTCCCCCAGCGCCCTCCTGCTGTTCGAGCGCAAGGACGGCGCCGTGCTCACCGACGCCGACAAGGCCGACATGGCCAAGGTCGTCAAGGGCCTGACCGACAAGCACATCCCGCTGGTCGAGCAGATCATCCCCCCGGTCGAGGGGAAGACGTTCTCGCCCGACGGGCAGTACGCCCTGGGCATGGTCTCGATCGACAAGACGAAGATCCAGACCGACGATGCCACGAAGGCCGCCAAGGACCTGCGTGAGGAGGGCAAGGCGCTCGCCAACGGCACCGCGCTGAAGTACCAGGTCGGCGGTCCGGTCGCGATGGGGCTGGACCAGAAGGAGTCCTCCAGCGCCACCGACGCGATCACCATGTTCGCCACCATCGTCCTGATCGTGGTCATCGTCGGCGTGATCTTCCGCGGCATCCTGGTCGGCTGGCTGCCGGTGCTGCTGTCGCTGTTCCCGATGATCGCCGCCTCCGGCCTGATCGCCTTCGTCACCAAGGCGTTCGACCTGAAGTCCTCGCCGATCGCCTCGGCGATCGACATCGTGGTGATCCTCGGCGTCGGCACCGACTACTTCCTGTTCCTGATGTTCCGCTACCGCGAGCGCCTGCGGGCCGGTGACGACCGCAAGGCCGCCGTGGCCAACGGCGTCGGCCGGGTCGGCGAGGCGATCGCCTCGGCCGCCGGCGCGGTCACCGTCGCCTTCGCGGTGCTGCTGCTCTCCGAGCTCGGCATGTTCACCGCGCTCGGCCCGGCACTGGCGATCTCGGTGATCGTCACCGCGCTGGCCTCGCTCACCCTGACCCCCGCGCTGCTGGCCGTGACCTCCAGCAAGGCGGTGTTCTGGCCCGGCCGCAAGTGGATGCAGGAGCCCGAGGGTGCCCGCTTCCACAAGCTCGGCAAGGCGGTCAGCCGTCGCCCCGGCCTGGTCGCGCTGATCTCCGGCGGCCTGCTGGTGGTCCTCTCGCTGGCCGGCCTCGGCTACCAGGGCACCTTCGACATGGCGAAGAGCATGATGCCGAAGGACAAGGAGTCCATGGTCGTCCTGG
Source organism: Kitasatospora sp. NPDC059673 (assembly GCF_042734215.1). NCBI lineage: Bacteria > Bacillati > Actinomycetota > Actinomycetes > Kitasatosporales > Streptomycetaceae > Kitasatospora > Kitasatospora sp. NPDC059673. The sequence goes on from NZ_JBHWEN010000022.1 coordinate 121,360, forward strand.
ACACTCTCAGCAAGAAGGGCGGCGAGGGCGCGGCCGACCCCACGCACGTCTTCCTGACCACCGGCACCAAGGGCGGCGGCAAGCTCGACCCGGCCGCGCTGGACGGCTTCGGCGCCAAGCTCGGCCAGGTCCCCGGCGTCGCCGCCGTCCAGCCCGAGCCCAAGCTCAGCGAGGACGGCACCACCGCCGACTTCGTCGTGGTGCTCAAGGACTCCGCGGCCAGCAACGCCGCGATCGACACCGTCACCAAGCTGCGCTCCGCCGCCCACCCGGCCGCCCCGGTCGGCAGCGAGGCGCTGGTCGGCGGCACCTCCTCGGTGTACAAGGACATCAACCTGGCGATGGCGCACGACTACAAGCTGGTCTTCCCGGTGGCGGGTGTGCTGATCCTGCTGATCCTGGGCCTCCAGCTGCGCAGCGTGGTCGCGCCCTGGTACCTGATGGCCTCGGTCGGCCTCGGCTTCGCGGCGACCCTGGGCGCCACCACGGTGGCCTTCCTCAAGCTGGGCTCCGAGTCCGGCCTGATGTTCATGCTGCCGATCTTCATCTACCTGTTCGTGGTGGCGATCGGCACCGACTACAACATCCTGATCATCGCCCGGCTCCGCGAGGAGGCCCGCGAGGGCCGCAACCCCCGCGAGGCGGCCAAGGAGGCGATCCGGCACGCCGGTCCGACCGTCGCCGCAGCCGGCTTCATCCTGGCGGCGTCCTTCGCGACCTTCATGCTGGCCGGCAACGTGCTCTTCGCCGAGCTGGCCTTCGCGCTGGCCATCGGCATCGTGCTGGCGGCCTTCGTGATGGCGATGTTCTTCACCCCGGCGATCACCGCGCTGCTCGGCAAGAAGGCCTGGTGGCCCGGGCACGGCGCGATGCCCGACCACGGCCCCGAGCTCGTCGGCGAGCGCGAGCCGCAGCCTGCCGGGCGGGCCTGACGGGCGCCTGGCGGGCGGGCCCGGCGGTAGCGCCAGGTAGCCCTGAGTGAAAGGGGGCATGCGGTCCAACCGGATCGCATGCCCCCTTGGCGTCGCGGCGAAACACGGTGTGACCAGCGGAACTTTTGCCGCCGTTGACGAGGGGGACCGTGCTATTGTCGAAGCAGTTGCAGTATTGGTTCCCATGAACGTGTGTGTGCGCCTGCTGGTTCCAACCACAGGCGCATTTGTTTTGTCCGGTGTTTAGTCTCCGGATGGGGATCGCGGCTACGTGGGGCTCACGAGGTGTGTGCCCCAACGCCCCAGTGAAAGTGGAGACGGTTATGGCTACCGGCACCGTGAAGTGGTTCAACAGCGAAAAGGGCTACGGCTTCATCGAGCAGGACGGCGGCGGCGCCGACGTCTTCGCCCACTACTCGAACATCCAGTCCACCGGCTTCCGTGAGCTCCTCGAGGGCCAGAAGGTCGAGTTCGACGTCACCCAGGGCCAGAAGGGCCCGCAGGCGGAGAACATCCGCGCCATCTGAGTCCCGGCCTACGCCGACTCAGTCTGACGCAGGCGAGGGCCCGTACCTCCACGGTACGGGCCCTCGCCCATGCCGCCCGACGGCCGGGGCGGCGCCTTTTTCCCCCTGACGGCCGATCCCCCGCCGCCGTGCTGCCGCACGCGTCGGCCGAAGGCCCTCAGGAAGAGGAACACGCATGTCCGAACAGTCCCGTCCGCGCGCCGAGAAGTCGAGCTCGCGGGGTGAACAGCCCCGTGCCGACAAGCCGCGCACCCGCAGTGGGAAGCCGCGCACCGGCGCGCCCCGCAGCGCTGCCCCGCGTACCGGCGCGCCCCGCGGTGGTGCCCCGCGTACCGAGCAGCCGCGCCGGCCGCGCCGGGGTGCCGCGCCGGTGGCCGCGCCCGCCGAGGACTTCACGACCGTGCAGGGCACCCCGTCCCGCCCGCCGGCCGCAAGCTTCGCCGAACTGGACCTCCCCGCCGGGCTGCTGAAGGAACTGGGCGCGCAGGGCGTGACCGAGCCGTTCCCGATCCAGGCCGCCACCCTGCCGGACGCGCTGGCCGGACGCGACGTCCTCGGCCGCGGCCGCACCGGCTCCGGCAAGACCCTGGCGTTCGGCCTGCCGCTGCTGGTGCGCACCGCCGGGAAGCGGGCCGCCGCCCGCCACCCGCTGGCCCTGGTGCTGGTCCCCACCCGTGAGCTCGCCCAGCAGGTCACCGACGCCCTCGCCCCCTACGCCGGGGTGCTCGGCCTGCGGATCACCACCGTGGTCGGCGGCATGTCGATCACCCGCCAGGCCAACCAGGTCCGCCGCGGCACCGAGGTGCTGGTGGCCACCCCCGGCCGACTGGACGACCTGATCCAGCGCGGCGACGTGCGCCTGGACGACGTGGCGATCACCGTCCTCGACGAGGCCGACCAGATGGCCGACATGGGCTTCCTGCCGCAGGTCGTCAAGCTGCTGGAACAGGTCGCCGACGGTGGGCAGCGGATGCTGTTCTCCGCCACCCTGGACCGCAACGTGGACCGGCTGGTCAACCGCTTCCTCAGCGACCCCGTCACCCATTCGGTGGACCCGTCGGCCGGTGCCGTCACCACCATGGACCACCACCTGCTCCAGCTCGACCCCGCCGACAAGGCCGAGACCACCGCCCGGATCGCCGCCCGCGAAGGCCGGGTGATCATGTTCGTGCACACCAAGCACGGCGCCGACCGGCTCGCCAAGCAGCTGCGCGCCCACGGCGTGGTCGCCGCCGCGCTGCACGGCGGCAAGTCGCAGCCGCAGCGCAACCGGGTCCTCGACCAGTTCCGCGACGGCCAGGTCACCGCGCTGATCGCCACCAACGTCGCCGCCCGCGGCATCCACATCGACGGCCTCGACCTGGTCGTCAACGTCGACCCGCCGATCGACCACAAGGACTACCTGCACCGCGGCGGCCGCACCGCGCGGGCCGGCGAGTCCGGCACCGTGGTCACCCTGGTGCTGCCCGAGCAGCGCCGCGAGGTCAACCGCCTGATGAGCATCGCCGGCATCCGGCCCACCATCACCAAGGTCCGCCCCGAGGACGGCGAGCTCAAGCGCATCACCGGCGCGAGGACGCCGTCCGGGGTGGCGGTCATGCTTCCCGTTCCGGCGGCGGTGGCGCCCGTGGCTTCTGTTGCTCCCGCTGCCGAGCGCACGGAGAGCCGTGGCCGTGGGCGCGGCGGGGCCAAGCCGGTGGACGGCGAGGCGCGACGCCGCCCGGCGAAGCGTTCCGGCGGCGGGCTGCCCAAGGACGTCGACATGAGTGGCAACCCGCGCCGCCCCCGGCCCAAGCAGCGCCCCGGCGGCGGGAGTTCGCAGATGGCGGCGGGCTTCATCGGCAAGGCGTCCGGGCGGGCGAAGCCGGGCTCCGGGTCGAAGAGCGGCTCCAACTACGGGACGGGGCGGCAGCGGCGCAAGGCCGACTAGGAGCTGTCCGGCCGATCATTGATGGCGTGCGTCTGGCTGCTGCTTGAGGCGCCTTTGGCGACGGCCTGAAGTCGATTGCCGGGTGACTGATGGTGCGCGACCATCGTCGGATGAGTACGGACGAGGGGCGGAAGCTGGCACGGGTTGTGCAGACGTGTTCTGCATACCCATCACAGTGGGATGCCTGGACGGCGGACGGCCAGTACCTGTATCTCCGATACCGGCATGGTGAGGGCAGCGTCGAGTGGCATCCCGGCCCTGACTTCGATGACAGTCCGGAGTCTTGGAACGAGGGCCACTCGGGACTCCTGATCGAGTGGGACGACGGCACCGACAGCGGCATCATCAGCCTTGAAGACTTCCTCGCGGCAGCGGGCTTGGTGCTGGCCCCGGGCGCCACAGTGCCCGAGCCCCCGTGGCACGCGGTCAGGTTCGAAGCCAGATGACGAGGGCAGCCGCGGTGACGGTGCCGAGGAAGACGTAACCGCGCTTGTCGTAACGGGTCGCGACGGCGCGGGAGTTCTTCAGCCTGTTGATGGCCCGCTCGACGGTGTTGCGCTTCTTGTACCGCTCCTCGTCGAACCCCGGTGGCCGCCCGCCTCGCGATCCCTTGCGCAGGCGGGCGGCCTGGCTGTCGGCCTTCTCCGGGATCGTGTGCCGGATGCCGCGCCGCCGCAGGTACTCACGGCAAGGACCGTTGCTGTAGGCCTTATCGGCAGCGACGCTGTCGGGCTTCTTACGGGGCCTGCCCGACCCGATCCGGGGGACCCGGATCTTCTCCAGCACCGGCACGAACTGGGTGCAGTCGGCCCGCTGCCCCGGCGTGACGATCACGGACAGCGGGCGACAGAACCCGTCCGCGCTCAGGTGGATCTTGCTGGTGAAGCCGCCGCGTGAACGGCCCAGGCCCTCGCCTCCCGCACCACCTCCACCAGCCGGGCGACGAGGCTCTGCCACGGAGCTTCGTCCTGGTGTTCCAGCGCCTCGTCCCCCTTTGGGCTGGCAAGGGCCGGCGGTGGCTCGGTGCGGGCGCCGGCCGCGTGCTGGTGCGCGCGCACGATGGTCGAGTCCACCGAGATGTCCCAGTCGATCTCACTGGCCGCGTCGGCTGCGGACTGGACCTGCTGCAGCAACCGTTCCCAGGTGCCGTCAGCCGACCACAACCGATGGCGCTCGTAGACCGTTTTCCACGGCCCGAACCGCTCAGGCAGATCCCGCCAGTGCACCCCGGTCCGAACACGGTGCAGAATCCCGTCGATCACCTGCCGGTGATCACGCCACCGCCCGCACCGACCGTTGCTCACCGGTAGGAACGGCCGCAGCCGCTCCCACTCCGCGTCCGACAGATCACCGCGTTCACCCCGCCCCATATGCGGGACAACGAGCAGACCAAGCGACAGTCACATGATCGGCCGGACAGCTCCTAGCGGGTACGCAACCAGGGGCGCGTGGGGGTACCTCCCAACCCGACAGGGCTGGGAGGTACCCC